>JAPDPR010000023.1:6608-22020 GCA_034506335.1 candidate division KSB1 bacterium | reverse complement strand
AGTCTACTGCTTCTCGCCGTACATGCTCTCCCACCACTCCGGCTGACCCTTGAGCCAGCGATCAAACCAGGCAAGGATCGTCTTCGTCCAGCGAATCCGTTTGCCATACTCCATGATGGTGTGGTCCTGACCCTCCACCTGCACTAGCTCCACAGGCCTCCCCAACAGTTTAAGTGCGGTGTAAAACTGGATGCTCTCCCCTGGTGGAACATTGGTGTCGGCCGTACCATGGAGCAGCAACAGCGGGGTCCGCACCTTGTCAGCGCTAAACAGGGGGCTCTGGTCCACGTAGATGTCCTTTCTGTTCCATGGAAAGCTGTGCGCAGTGGCGGTGGAGCTATACAAATAGCCCCAGAAACCTTCGCCCCAGTAAGAAGCGATGGAGCTAATGCCCGCGTGAGCCACCGCGGCGGCGAACATGTCCGTCTTGGTGGTCAAGAGCATGGTCATAAAACCACCGTAGGAGGCACCTATGCACCCAACCCGCGAACTGTCCACAAACGGGTGACTGTGGACGAACTGCCGGACGCCATCGATAATCTCCTCGGAGACGATCTTGCCCCAGTCATTGACATGAAGCGCGGAAAAAGCCTGACCGAAACCGGTGGCGCCACTTGGTTCAAGCACGTAGACCACATACCCATTGGCCGCCCACAGCTCTTTGGGGTAACGACCGCCAAAGTCCTTTGTGACGGGGCTTGTTCCACCGTAGTAGTAGACGATGCAAGGGTACTTCCTCGTCTCATCAAAGTCCGGAGGCAGATAGATATGTCCGTCGATTCTCTTCCCTTGAGCGGTCGTAAAATTCCATGACACGCATGACCCAAAGCGTACGTGCTGGTAGAAAGCAGCCGCAGGGTCTGCGAACACCCTGGCGCGCCTCCTCCGGAGATCAATGAGAAAGGCCCTAGGCGGAGTCGACGGCGAGGAACCCAGGTAAGCAGCCACGGGGGCGCGGTCTGCGACGTGTAGACCGCCGATAACCTCTGCTTCCGTCTCCAGGGGATCGAACTTTTTACGAAGGAGGTCGTAGCGGAAAAGACGGACTGAGGCGCGATCGGTGGCCACAAAGTAGATGCAAGGTTCAGTGCGGCTCCACACTGCTTGGGCAATGGAGGGGTCAAAGTTTCTGGTGATCGGGTCCACCTTACCCGAACTCAAGTCGTAAATGAAGGCCTGGGTGTCGTACTCGTTGGGCGTGGCCCCATGAGGCACCACATTGCCGATCCCATCGAACGCTGAGGGGCCGCCCAGCACGAGGAGCCTGGAACCATCCGGAGACCACTGCGCGCTAGAGGTCCAACCGCTGGTCCAAAGGGAATCTACAGCCATCGTTGTAAGGTCAAGCACATAGTAGGTCGTCTTCGAGTAGGGGCGCTCCGTAAAGTCCTCTCGGGAACGGGTGAAGAGAAGCTTGTGCCCATCTGGGCTAATGCTGTGCAGTTCGGTGCTCAATGAGCCTGCAGTCAACCTTGTGCGCACACCCTGGGGTACGGTCAACAGGTAAAGGTAGCTCCGGTGACGCCAGGTGGGCCACCTGTCGGGCATCCCTTGTAATCTCTTGAGCCCGGTCTTGTCCGGCTCCGGCTTCTCCGTCACTGAGTATACGACAAAGCTCCCGTCTGGTGACCAGGTGTAGCTAGCAAAATCCGCCACATCGCGCAACAGAGCAGTTGTTGTTCCCTCTTCCAGATCGACCAGCCAAAGTGTGGTGGCTTCTTTTTCGGTCGTGGTGTATGAAAAACGCTTTCCCCGCGGGGCCCATGTCAACCGTGCCATCTTCAGACCGCGGTAGGTCCCCACGAGCCGCCCATCCTGCGTGCGGCGAACTTCAATCCACTCCTCGCTTGCCTCGCCTGGTAGCCTGGTTTGGCGAATAGTCACCGCCGCCAGCTCCCCATCTGCCGAAAGGGCAATGCCTTCTGGGCGCGGAGCGTCCATCAAGTGTCGGATCGACATCCGCTGCCAACGTTCAACGGTAAACCGCACCTCCTGGTCCTCCCACCCCTCCGGCAGCTCGAGCACTCCGTCCACGGTCCAAGGACTGCCACAGTCAGGGTCTTTCAGCGCTTTGATGAGCAAGAGATGCACGCCTGTCTCCAGCTCCACGCTCTTGCTCTGACCGGCGCTGTCCGCCTTGGCACCCGAGCCCTTTTGGGTCAACACTGTCTCGCCATCCAGGAAAACTTGAAACAGATGCGGGCTGCGCACCACCAGCTTAGCCTTGGCAAAGCGCCGAGCGTCGATGAACGCCGCCACATAGCACAGCTCAGGTCCTGGAGTCCCCTTGGGCAGAGCGATGCCTAAACTGTCCACAGGCACTGTGCGCCACACCAGCCGCCGTCCTCCTTCCCATTCGACGGTCTGTCCTGCGGACGGCCACCAGTCCCTCAGCTCCACCTGCGCAAATTCCAAGAGGCTGGCGAGGGTGAATGCCTCCCCTTTTGGGCCCTTGATCTCATGGTAGAGGGGAAGATGAGTGGGCACAGGTCCTAATTGGAGCCATTGCGTGACACGGATCTTCCCCCCGGCATGGACGCCCGACGCTAAGCCTCCCGAGACCAGCAGGCACATGAGCACCGTGACTGACCTTGTCACAATAGATCCTTTTTCCCTATGCATTGGGGGCCTCCTACCCTGTCGACCTTGCGAGACGAGGTTCACTCCACACAGATATGGACGAGCGCCATGTCCACTCCGGACCTGGCGCTCGTCTTGTCAAGGCAAGGGTTTGCCGCTGGCTACTTCCTTTCGGCCGCTGGCACCTTCACCGGATACGGTGGCGGAGGTGGAATGGTCTTTTCTTCAGTCTCCAGCTGTTTGAGAATGACCTCTATGGCTTTGTTTAGCTGCTGGTCCACCCCTGCAAACTCCAGCGCCGGATCGTTGTCCACGACAATGTCTGGCTCCACGCCCACACCCTCTATGATCCACTCTTTGCCTTCGATGTCGTAGCGTGAGAACTCGGGCTTATTCAGCGTGCTCCCGTCCAGCAGGGGCAACGAGCCCCGAATGCCCACGACACCTCCCCACGTGCGCTTCCCAATGAGCGTGCCGAGCTTGTGCTGCTTGAAACGGAAAGAGAACAAATCTCCGTCCGAAGCGGAGAACTCGTCACATAGGCACACCTTCGGCCCCCAGAGCATACCACTGGGGTCAACCGAAGGCGAAGTGTTGCGGGCGATGGTGATCATCGCGATCTCGCGACGCAGGCGCTCGATGAGCATGGGCGAAACGTTGCCGCCGCCATTTCCTCGCACATCGATGATCAGCCCCTTCTTGCGTAGTTGCGGATAGTAGTACTTCACAAACTCGTTGAGCCCTCGTACCCCCATGTCCGGGACGTGGATGTAGCCTACCTTCCCACCGGTGGCCTGGGTCACCTTGCGGATATTCTCCTCGACCCAGTTGAAGTAGTAGAGATTCGCCTCATCGGCGATGGGCACCACAGTCACCTCCCGCGCGCCCTTATCGCTGGGTTCGCCGTTCAAACGGAGCTTCACCTGCACGCCCGCCTTGTTCACCAGCGCCTCGTAAATGTTCGCCATCTGGGTGGTCGGTCTGCCGTCTACGGCGATGATGAATTCACCTTCTCTGGCCTCAACACCAATCTCCGTCAGTGGGGAGCGCAGCGATTTATCCCAGTTCTGCCCGCGGAGGACCTTCTTGATCTGGAAATACCCCGAGGGGTGTCTGACCAGCTGCGCGCCCAAAAGCCCGGTTTGGATACGTTTGGGCCTTGGCATGTCGCCACCTGTGATGTAGGTGTGGCCGCAGTTAAGCTCGCCGATCATCTCGCCGACGATATAGGCAAGGTCGGCCCCATGGTTCACATGCTTCACCAGCGGCCGGTACTTGTCCCGCACTGCCTCCCAATCCACACCGTGCATGTTGGGCGCATAGAAGAATTCGCGCATCTGCCGCCAGCACTCCTCGTACACCTGTGCCCACTCGTCTTGTCGGTTGAGCATCACCTGGAGCCCGGAGAGGTCCAGCTTGTCCTTCACTTCGATTTTGCCCTTAGGCAGGTCAATGATGGAATAGGACTGCCCTTGGCGCACCAGCATCTTCTTCTTGTCGGCGGAAATCTCATACCCGTCAACCTGCCCAAGCTCGGTTTCCTTCTCCTTGTCAAAGTCGTACAGAAGGAGGACTGGTTTCTCATCACTGCTGCCGCTGCGGATGTAGTACAGGGTGGAACCGACGGAGGCCAAACTGTGATAGCTGGCGGCCTTGATCGGCAACCCCACCACGCGCTCCTTAAGGCCGTCTGCATCTACCCGCACAGTGACCGGCTCTTTCTTCTCTTCCTTTGGCTTTTCCTCCTTTGCTTTCTCTCCTTTTGCGGGCTTTTTGGCGCTCTCCTCCTTCTTGGCCGGTTCTTGCTCCGGCGCAACGCTCACCTCGTCGCTCTTGGGGGCAAATGGCGATTTTACGTCCTTAGCCAGAGTGACCAGATAGATGCGCGCCATGTCGCGATAGGCGTGGTTCCACTCCGTCTGGCTGTAGATGGGGTTGAAATCACGGTCGGAGACAAAGAACAGGTACTTTCCATCGTCACTGAAGGCTGGCGCGCGTGAGGCATACCAGCCGTCGGTCACCTCCAACGTCTGGCCGCTCTCCAGGGAAAAGAGGTAGATCTTCTGCATGCCTTCCTCTTCTGGCCGGGCATAAGCAATCCATTTGCTGTCAGGCGCCCAGCAATAGTCCCTGATCTCGAATGCCGTGGCCTTCGCCACCTCTTTGATCATTCCGCTGGCCACGTCCACGTAGCGAAGCCGTTGCAAGCGGTCACTCCACATGATCTTGCGGCTGTCGGGCGACCAGACAATTTCGTACTTGTAGGTTCCCTCGTGGCTGGTGACCTGGCGGGGAGTGCCGCTGCCATCCTGGGCCACCAGGTAGATTTCGTCCTCTCCCGTGGCATCAGAGATGTAGGCCACCCATCGGCCATCAGGGGACCATGTGGCGGAGCGATCGTGGATCCCGGAGGAGTTGGTGAGGTTGCGCGTCGGCCCCTTTTCGGCTGGCACGGTAAAGACCTCGCCGCGCGCGCCAAAAAGCGCCCTTTTCCCATCCGGGGCAATCTCATAGTTGGTGATGTTCTTGCTCACGTCCACAAGAGTGGGACGTCCGGTGGGTTGGTCGTCCGCGATAATGATCGGCACCTTCGCCACCTGCTCGCTCGCCAGATCAAAACGGTAGATGTAGCCGGCGTATTCAAACACAATGGCATCATGGCCCAGGGACGGAAACTTGATGTCAAAATCGGTAAAGTTGGTGAGCTGCCGGGTTTCTTTCGTGTTCAAGTCGTACACGTACAGATTCATGCGTTCGTGCGGGTCGCGATCGGACAGGAAGTAGATACGTTCACCGTGCCACATGGGGATGATGTCCTGCGCCGGGTGGTTGGTGATGTTTTCGCTCTTCTTCGTCGCAAAATCATAGACCCAGATGTCATCGGCCATGCCGCCACGGTAGCGCTTCCACGTGCGAAACTCGCGAAAGACCCGGTTGTAGGCAAGCTTGCGGTCGTCCGGTGAAAAGGAACAGAATCCGCCGCGGGGCAGCGGCAGCTGCTCGGGCAGCCCCCCCTCGATGCCCACCAGAAAAAGCTCACCAATGAAGGAGTTAAACGACTTCATGCGCGAGCGGAACACGATCTGTTGGCCGTTATGCTTCCACCCCATGACGATGTTGTTGGGGCCCATGCGATCTGACACGTCATCGCGCCCCAGCGTGGCGGTGATGGTGAGACGGCGCGGGACACCGCCCTGGGCGGGCATGAGGTAGACTTCGGTGTTGCCGTCGTACTGACCAGTGAAGGCGATCCACGTGCCGTCCGGCGAGAAGCGGGGGAACATCTCATAGCCCTCATGGCTGGTCAGCTTGCGCGCCACCCCACCGCTTGCTGGCACCGTGTAGAGGTCGCCCGCATAGGTAAAGACAATCTGGTCGCCATAAATGGCAGGAAAACGCAGCAGGCGCGCCTCCTCTTGCGCGTACAGGCCAAAAGCCGCAACGATGACGATGAATCCCACGATTCGCTTCATGTTTCATCCTCCATGCGATGTTCGTCTGGATCTCGACCCTTTGCCACCCGCAGGCAGAGGCTAGCTCCACGCCAAAGCTACGCAAAGGCCACTGAGCACCGTCGCGAGGCTGATTCGCCTCGGCCCAGCCATCGGCCAGCATTCAGGCGCACCCGGAAAGATAACGGCGCAAGCGTCATCCCGTGCGCCCTGATTTTCCCCGTCTGGGTTCACCACCGCACCTGCACCGTCTTGCTCGCCACTCCTCCCTTTTCCGCCACGACGCGCAGCTTGAGCGCGCGGACTCCGCTTCCCATCTTCACCAGCCACATGCCTGTAGCTTTGTCGGGCTCAGAATCCGTTTGCAAGGCGCCTTCTTCCTCCTGGGACGCCGCCCTGCCCCCGCGGGCGCGCCGCTCTGCACGTGCAGGCTCCTCCCCACGTTCCCGTGCCGCAAGCGTCTTGGTGAGCGTCCCCTCCGGGTTCCCCAGGCGGAGCACTTTCGGCATTGAAAGGATTTCCAAGGGTCCCCCTTCAGCCTCAAGGTAGGCGAGCACGGCGCGCGGTGGTTGTTGCGCGTAGCGGGTGACACGGCCCAATGCAGTGCGCGTGCCCACCTGCCCCACGTTCTGCACGGTGACTCTTAGTTGAGCCAGCAAGAGGCTTCCACCACTGGCCTTCCCTGTGGAGAGCACGACGCTACCATCTTGGGCGGTCGTGGCGCTTGCCTCCCCTGCACCTCCGACCACCTGCAGTGGCACCACCTCAACCTGCGCGATAGTGATGGACGGGGTGAGCTCGGCGGCCTCTACCACAAAGCGGGCTTGCTCTGTGCACACCTTTTCCAGCCAGCGACCTGGGGGCGGGTTCCTCCGGTAGAAATCTACCCAGCCACCCACTTCCACCTCGCCAAGTGTCGGATGCTGCAGCGGCCGCCATGGCACGAATCCCTTGCCCTGCCATTCCTGGGCAAGGAAGTCCAGCCATCCGCGCTCCTCGCGCACCTCCCGTGCCCCACTGTCCGCCGTAAAGAACTCCTGCGGCAGCGTCCACACGCTGGGGCTCAGTGCGTACACGCAATAGTCCTTGTAGGCCCAATCCAAGAATGTCCCATACTGGGGCTGGCGGCCCTTGGGTCCGGCAAGGGACTGTCGCCCTCGCCCTTGCCGCAGCTCCTGCAACCTTATCAACTTATCAATGGTCTCCTGGGTGATCCCATACTCCTGGATGTAGGTACGCGCCTCAGGAGAATTGGCCAGGTCGCGGATATTGCCCATGCGCAGAATCTGGTCGACGCTGAGCTCGCCAGGCAGCTCTCGTGCCAGCGCACGCCGCAGCGATTGCTCTTCTGCGGCAGAGGTGTCCCGTGCGCCCTCCTCCGGAAACCCGTGCGTCATGCCATAACCGGTCGCCTCCCGGTATCGCCGTGCGTAGAGCTCGTACACATCCTTATCCAGGCGGGGCATTTCTTCGTCCTTGAGCCCGTCGAAGGGGCGGTAAAGGAAACCGTCGCCCGACTGATACACGATCACCAAGGCCACGTTCGGGTGGTCTGTGAGAAAGTGCATCAGCGCTTCTGTCTCCGGTTCGGAACCGGGATACATCCCCGACCCAGACACTTCTGTGTCCAGTTTCCACCCCACCGGAAAGTTGGCATTGAGCAGGACGCCACCCGGTCCGTCTTCGTTGCAAGCGCCGTCGTTATCGTTGTCCAGCCCCTCGGTGAAGAGCCGGTAGGTTGTTCCAAGGCGCGCCCGCCCCGCACGCGGCACCATGATGCGCGGATCCTCCGCACTGGTCACATAGTCTCCATGCTCGTCTTTCACTCTCATCTGGGCTATGGCCCCATCCTTGTCCAGATCGTCGGGTCCGTCTTCGTCCACACGGCCATCGTGGTCCTCGTCCGTGGGGCGCGCATTAGGGGCTGCCGCCCTGCCGGGAAACCTCACGCTCATGTGCAACGCGTCCGGATTGGGCATCGGCCACACATACAACGTCCGGGTGTCGACGAGCTGGCGTACGCGCGGGTCGGTCGCGTAGTTTGAGAGCACATGGTCCAGTACCGCCAGGGCTACTTCCGTGCCCACGGGCTCGTCACCCCGCAGACTGCCCGCCACGAAAATCGCCGGCTTTTCATCAGCTGCACCTGACTTCCGGTTGGTCACTTCCATGACCCACAGGTCTCTGCCTTGAATGCTTTTTCCGGCGGACCACAACTGGGCAACATCTGGGTGGCTGGCCTTGAGGGCCCGCAGCAATGCCGCCACCTCCTCGTAGTCGTGATACTTGTCCAGGCTCACCTTGCCGGCGCCAGCTGTGGTGTACGCGAAGGCGACGGTCGCGATCACCACGACTGCCAATGGGAGTGAAGCTCGCATTCTCATATCCGCCTCCATCCGTTTCGGGCAGACTTCAGTCTACAAATCGCACCGGTATCGTCTTTCTCGCTACACCACCGCGCTGGCTGTCGTATTCCAGGGTGATGGCGCCGTTCTTCGTGTGACTCACCCTTACCAGAAAACGGTAGCTTTGACTGGAACGCCCCCCGAGGTAGCCCACTTCGATCTCGCTGGGCGACTCAGTAGTGAAGCCGGAAATGCGGCCCAAGGTGTTCGGAGGGTCTGAACGGCCAAGAATCTGTACGCCATTGGCCCCCTTAATGCGCAAGCGATCTGGGCGGGTGGCCTTGATCTTTACCGCCTGCGCCGTCGCCGTGGGGATGACGCTATGGTTGCGAATCTCCACATCCAACCACGCCAGTACCCCCTTTTCCGTTTTGAGGTCGCCCGACCTAATACTCAGGACATCGGTTACGGGGCCCACGTCGCCCTGCGCTGCTTTAGCGAAAGAGCAGATGGGAGTAATGCTCGTTCTGACGAATTCCAGGCGTGGCAATTCGCTGGCCACGTACAGATGAAAGCGGGTATTCGCCAGGCAGTGCTCCTCAAGAAAGCGTGCAGGGGGCGAACGACGCACGAATTTGGCGTAGCTGCCGCCAATCTCAATCTCGCCGAGCTGCGGATGGTTAAAAGGCTTCCAGTCTATCCATCCCTCCCCATTGAGTTCTTCGTCCACCCAGCGCAGTGCCTCTGCCTCGCTCACCTCACCGTCACCGTTGTAGTCGGCAGGGATCCCCCAAAGCTCGATCAGAAACGACGGGGCGCCGTACATGTTGTACGTCCAGGGTGGAAACTGACCCACACCGCCATTGAGGGTGGGGCGGTACTTGAGGATCTGCACGCCCCGAGCGGCCAAAGTCTGGTACATGGCCAGGTCGCGTTGCTTGTGCTCCTCCACCGTCACGTTCAAGAATCCTTCCATGAGTTTCTGCTCTTCTGGGCTCAGGGGCGGCAGATCCAGTTCACCGCGCTGCCGTCTCTCTGCCGGTGCAGTAGTCTCCATGCGCGCCTCTTTCCCCAACGCCATCATGATGAGATTGCCGGCGTTGTGGTAGTGGAACACGCCATTAATGTTGGGGTGAGTGCGGAAGAACTCAATCACGCCTTTGGTCTCGGGTTCCGAGAGGGGAAAGGGCCAGCCGTTCTGCACGCCGTAGTCGTAGGGGAAGTTGCGGGCCATGTCCAGGCCGCCCGGGATGTCTTCGTTGATAGCGCCATCGCCGTCGTTATCGATGCCCTCCGTGCCCAAAAGGGTCCACCCGCCCGGGGGCTCCCCCGGCTTGCAGCGCACCATGAGCCGTGGGTCCTCGGGGCTGATCTTCCAACGCCCAAGGGGGTCTCTTTTGCGCATCAACGAGATCTCGCCGTCACCGTTAAGGTCCTCCTCGGGGTCTTCATCGTAGAGGCCATCCCCGTCATTATCGATGGGGCGATAGTTCCAGCGAGGATGGTGCATGGTGTTCGGCTCGGTGATGAACGAATTCATCGCGTCTGGGTTCACCGACGGCCGAATGTAGAAAACCACCCGATCCACCAAATCTGTTACAAAGTCGTCGTGCCCGTATCGCGTGAGCAGGTACCAACAGCTGTACAACGGCACCATCATGCCGTTCACTTCATTGCCATGGATGTTGCCGTCGATGTAGAAGCCTGGCTTTTCCAGAGTGTCCCCTTTGGCGAAGTTGGTGATTTCCATCACCCACAGCTGGCGTCCCATGCGGCTTTTGCCCGTGGAGTAGAGCTTTGCCAGTTTAGGGAAACGGGCGGCCAATCCCTTGAGGATGTCAGTCATCCCCTCATAGTTCTGGTAGGTCTTCCAGTTCACCAAGAAGCTTTCCTCGCCATGGCTCTTGCCCGGTGAGCGCACTTGGCCGCTCGCCGCCATTGTCAGGCAGAGGAGCTGTGAACCAACAATGGCAATCCAGCGCCATCTCATCGCTTTGTCCTCCCTGTTGGAGTGCGCCAATCGCGCAGATAGTCCAGCAAACCTCTCCCCTTGGCTGGGTCCCAACTGTCAGGGGCCGACACAATCGATTGGCACATAGTGCTCGTGGGCGCGCAATTCGGCCATTTGTGACTCCCGCGCCATCCCCAAAAGGCTCAACAGTCGTGCACGCCCTAAGTGGCATTCTCTGGCCAGATATGAATCGGGGAAGGAGCGCGCAGAGCGTGTATACAGTTCGTAGGCGAGACGCAGGGAATCCAAGTCTTCCTTCACAGACAATCGTCGGGCTCTCAGAACATCCTCGTGCCACAGTTGCGCCACCGGGCTCATGCGTGCTGCCTCCTGGAACACGCGAAAAGTGTCCACCTGGACTTTACTTCCCTTGGGCAGAATGGGGAGAACCTCTTCGCGGAAAAATCTCTCCAGCCCCCTCACATAGGCCTCTGCTTCGCGACGGTTGTAGGCGGCCTGTTTCAAACGCTCTTCCTCCGCCGGATTGGTGAAGAAAGAGGCCTCCGCGATGACGCCGGGGATGCCATAGGTGCCGCGCAGGACTGCTGTCCCAGCTGCGGGGAAGATGGTGTGATCCGAAACCAGGCTCAAGGGTGCCTGTGGGCTATGCAGGGCACAGGCCAAGGCGCAGATGAGACATTGTCCCAGCCTTACGCTGGCCTGGTTTTCCGAAGCGTTGCCATGAAAATAGACCACCGGGAAGTTCACTGACGTGTCCGCGGTGGCATTGTGGTGAATTGAGAGGAAAACATCTGCCCGACCTTCTATCGCGCAGCGCGCGCGGTCTGTCAGGGGAACGTCAGCATCTTCCGTACGAGTCATGAGGACTTTTGCCCCACGCGCTTCCAACAGGCGGCGCAGAAGCAGGGCAACGCGGAGGTTGATCCATTCCTCTCGTTCGCCTGTAGGACCCACGCGAAAGGTGTCGCTTGCAGCGGTGCCACCGTGCCCTGGATCGAGGCAGATCACCTTGCCCGTCAGTATGTTCTGCCGTGAAGAGGCGAGAGCTACCACCACCAACGCGACCGCCATACAGAGGCCAACCGTGAGTGGGCACATAGCTTTGGCCAGCGCGCCGCGCGCTGGCTGCCCAGGGGCACCCACATGATGGGAAAAGCACCCTTCCCGACTGAGCCCACTCGTCGACACGCTTTACCTCCTGACCATGCGCGCAGGCCAGCCCACTCCATCCGCCTTGGGGCTCGCATTGATACAGGATTTTAACCATTTCGAAGCTGAAAGTCAAGCAGAATCTCCAGGTCGCACTGAGAAGACAAGGGGTCGTCCCTTTTCAACAGCCGGGCTTTGCAGCGCAACCGCTTCCTGTTTTCCGGGGCCCCAGGAGCATGGGGCAAATGCTCGGCGTGTGGTGAGGGTCACGCCCCTGCGCAACGCTTGCCACTCTGGGGTTGAATCGCTTCCGACGTGCTCGGTCTCGACGAAAGGGCGATTGGGGCGCATGAGAACGGAGGGTAAGGGTCGGCGTTTCTCAGCAGGCCTCTGTACATCGCTGCCTATACCTGAGGCACGGGGCCACGGCTGGCCAACAGAGTGCCCCCTGCGTGGGGTTTCCCTCTGTACCTCGCGGACTGACGCGCCTTTGCACATGCAGTTCCTGCCTTACCCATTTCATCCTCCAGGTGAAGGGCTCTTTGTGACCACGATCCCGCCGATGGTCCCAGGTCACCACGTGCAAGAGCGCAACCGTACGCCCACTTCGGCATCGGCCATGTATCTCGGGCCCGTGGTGCTTCGCTCTGCTTAGGGCCCACCTCCGCGAGTTATCGCTCAGGGCTACCCCTCTCCTCACCCGAAACACCATGCCCATTCTCATCGTAACAAGGATGCAAGCCGACCTGTGCATCCACGGAATAGCAGACCCCGATCGGTGTCCGCGCGGTGAAAATGTCGACTGCGGAAAAGGAGGTCTCATGAACCGCACGATTCAGCTGCCCACATTTGCGGCGCTCTTGCTGGTAGGCGTCGCCGCCACCGCACAGCAACCGCTCGACACTAGCGTCTTAGCCCGCCTTGCCGAGTACATCAGGGCCCACTATCAGAGTCCTGAGGACTATGTTCTGAGCAAATTCGAGGACCATGACATTGTCTTCCTGGGCGAGTGGCATCGCGTCAAACACGATCCGGAACTCGTGCAGAGACTCATCGCACGCCTGCCTGAGGCGGGGGTGTACTTCCTCGGCATCGAATTCGCCCGGAGGATAGACCAACCCCTTGTGGACTCCCTCATTAGGGCTCCGGACTATGACGAGCGCCTTGCAGCCCTGATACTTTTCAAGCACGACGTCTTTTGGGGCTACCAGGAGTACGCAGACATTTTCAAGGCAGCCTGGCGATTCAATCGTTCCCGTCCCCAAGGCGCGCGGGAGTTCCGTATCCTCGGCCTCAACAACGCACCAGACTGGAGCCATATCCGCAGCGAAAAAGATAGAGACAGACCCAGGGTGATGACCAAGGTCTGGCATGGCGAAACTGAGAAGGACTGGGCAGAGGTCCTGGTGAAGGAGGTGCTTACCCGGGGTGACAAGGCACTCGTCTACTGCGGCAGACATCACGCCTTCACGGAGTACCGGCAGCCACGAGTGGCAAGGGGCAAGTTTTACGGCTTCGGGGACATGAGGGTGGGAAACCACATCTTCCAGAAGATTGGCAAGCGAGCAATAACCATTTGCCTTCACGCTCCGTGGTTCAGTGCCGAGGGATATGACAAGCCGCAGGTCCTTGCGGCGGACGGCTACATCGACGCAGTGTTGGCCCTCTTGGAACCGCAGTTTCAGCGGGCAGGGTTCGACGTGGCCGGCACCCCATTTGGAGAACTTCCCGGCGAGACAGGCGTCTACAAGCACGGCTACTCGCGCTTCAAGTTGAAAATGATTTACGACGGCTACATCTGCCAAGGCCCGTTGAGCTCGTACAAAGGCGTGACGCCAATTCCTGGGTTTGTCAACGAGACGAACCTGCACGAAGCGCGAGCGCAATCCCCGAGTCCGCAGTTTAGGAACGCTACCGCAGAAGATTTCATGAAGGCTATCGTGGAGGCTGCTGAGATCCCACGGCAGCTTTGCCACCTCACTGGCGCACAGCCAACTCCAAGGAAGGACTGAAACCGGCCAGGCCGGTGCTCTCAGTGAATTGTTGGGCCCCAATAGCAAAGCTCGTTGCTGCGACCACTACACCTTCGCCGTGGCAAAGAGGTAAAGTCCCCACTCGCGGGAGGGTCGCGGAGAGGCAAGCAGACGAAAAAGGGCGCGAGGTATGCGGTCCCCTACAGGATGAAAAAGCAGCGGCACCAACGTGAAGAGACCCTGGATCTGCACCTGCCTAAATCCCACTCGCCGGCAAAGTTCCGCGAAATAGGCACCAGTCCAACGCTCCTCGTAGCCATAGCTGCGCGACACGATTCCACGCGCGGCTGTTCGTGGCCAGAGCAGCCGCCGGTGCACTACGAGCTCGTGGAGCACGCTGTACGCCATCCAGTCCTTGCGCCGCGCGTTCGGCACTGAGATGACGGCTGTACCTCCGCGCGCAACCAAGCTCTTCCAATGCCCGACAACTTGCTCATGTTCAGCAAAATGCTCGAGGAGTCCGAATGATATGATGCCGTCAAACACCACCGTCTTGAACGGCAAGTGAACCGCATCGGCCACCACCGCCAAGCTGCGCCCTGCCATGCGGCATGTTCTACCAGCCGTCGCCACAGTCGATGCCCGGAGCAGGTCGACCCCCACACCGGTCACCCCAAGACTCAGGAGGTATTCGGTCCACCGGCCGTCGCCGCACCCGATATCCAGCACTATCTGCCCCCTGTGAAACGTCGTCGCCAGGATTCGTTCCACCTGGCGGTCGTAAGCAACGGCAGTGTACTCAGCTATGTTGGTCCACAACGGTTTCGGAAGGAAGCGGCGGTGCCTCCCGTACCGCTCCCAGTGGCGGACAGCTGCCGAACACTCATCATTTTCCATTCTGTGCCCTTTCAGGTCCAGCGACACACGCCACCTCTTTGCCCAAAGGCCGGGCGTGCGCGCCTGCGACTGCTCAGGCAGCCAGAATCTCTTCGATCCTCTGGAGCTCCTCGCGTGAAAACTCCAGGTTCTCGAGGGCCGCCACGTTTTCTTCGAGCTGGGAGACCCTGCTGGCCCCTATGAGCGCCGAGGTCATCTCCGGATGACGGAGCACCCATGAGAGGGCCATTTGGGCCAGAGTCTGACCCCTCACCTGTGCAACTTTGTTCAGGCGCCGCACCTTCGCCAACACCTCCGGGGTGATCTGGTCCGGCCGCAGGAAGCCGTGCGGTTTGCCGGCGCGGGCATCTGAGGGTATGCCGTCCAGATACCGGTTCGTCAGAACCCCTTGGGCCAGGGGCGAGAAGGCAATACACCCCACACCCAGTTCCTCAAGAGCGCTCAGAAGTCCATCCTCAACCCAACGCTCAAACATGTTGTACTTGGGCTGATGAATCAGGCAATGCACGCCCATCGCCTTGAGCATGGTGACCGCCTTTCGGGTCTCCTCGACACCATAGTTGGAAATGCCCACATAGAGCGCTTTCCCCTGGTGGACCGCATGCGCCAAGGCCCCCATGGTCTCCTCCAGCGGCGTTGCGGGGTCAAAGCGGTGGCTGTAGAAGATGTCCACATAACTCAGCCCTAAACGTTTGAGGCTCTGATCAAGGCTAGCCAAAAGGTGTTTGCGCGAACCCCACTCGCCATACGGTCCTGGCCACATGTAGTAGCCAGCCTTGGTGGAGACAATGAGCTCGTCTCGGTGTGCAGCCAAGTCGTGGCGCAGGATTCTGCCAAAGTTCTCCTCGGCACTGCCGGGAGGCGGGCCGTAGTTGTTGGCCAAATCAAAGTGGGTGATACCTAGATCGAATGCCCGCAGCACGATGGCACGTGCGGTGGTGAAATCGTCCACGCCGCCGAAGTTATGCCATAACCCAAGCGAAATGGCCGGAAGCCTGACGCCGCTCTTCCCGCAGCGGCGGTAAAGCATGTGCTCATAGCGGT
>JAPDPR010000023.1:0-6508 GCA_034506335.1 candidate division KSB1 bacterium | reverse complement strand
AGGAGCTCATCGGCGGTGTCCAAGTTCGTGGGTATGGTCTCTTCAGGCCCCACATGGATGAGCAGCGGCATGCCTAACAAGGCCAGCGCGCGATAAAAGCGCACTGCAAGCGGGTGCGTGGGGTCGATGCACTGTGCCGAGGGCAACCATTTGCACAGCACTGCGCCCTGGCGCGCACAGTGCCACAGGCGCTCCAAGGCATCGGACGCGTAAGGGTGAACCGAGCAGCCAAACAAGAAGACCGGATAAAGCTGCGATAGCCCGGCGCAGTATTCATTCGCCACGTAGAGGTGGGTCGCCTCGCGCCGCAGCTGGCCCTCCTCGCCGTACACCGCGTCCAAAGCCAGGAGCACGGCCCTGTCCACGTGGCGAGACTCGCGCACTTGGCTGAAGAGCACGCTCACATAGCGCGGGCCGGTAATCTCGTCCTCCGACAGCTTTGTGACCAGTTTGACCCCCTCAAAGGAAAGTGACTTCTTGAATTCATCGGAAACAAAATACATCCTCTCGTTCTCACCCGCAGGGCCAGCAATGTGCACGTGGATGTCAATCACCTCGTGCGGCGAGAGGTTGCTGGGCCTAACGGTGGTCATCGTGCTCTGCCTCCCCACTCAGAACTCACTGCGTATGCCGAACGAAACGTTACGGATCTCTCCCATCGTGCGCTCGATTTGGGTGTAGTAGTAATCCAGGGCGTTGTTCATCGAGGCCTCCACCTCAACCGGCCCTGTGCGCCATATCAGGCGAAGGTTTAACACTTTCTGCGGCACCCGCTCGTCATACTGGAAGAGCTTCACGGCCTCGATGCGACTGGCATAGCGATACTCGGCCTGGAATTCCAAGGGACCAATGCGAAGCGTAGGCATCAAGTGGCCAATGGCCTTGGGGCGGTACGTGAGAAGGCGGCCTGTGGTCAGGTCTCTTGGGTCCATGAGTGTGAGCCACGCCTGGAGGCCGATGCGATCACGCCACCAGCGCCCAGAGGTAGCAAGCTCAACGCCCTCCACTCGCGCCCGCTGCAGGTTCTGAAAGCGCACGCTCACGCGAATGTCTTGCCCCAACTCTATCTGGCTTTGCTTGAGGTCCACCTCAATGAGATCGTCGAAATCGGTGCGGAACGCGGACAGTTCAACGTACCACTGCGGGGACAGATACTGGCGCAGACCTGCGTCGTAGGACCACGAGGTCTCGGCTTTGAGTTCAGGGTTGGCGCGGACGATGACACTGCGGTTTTCAAAATCAAGGTACCGTTCAGCGATAGTTGCAGCGCGAAAGCCGCTGCCAGCAGAAGCTCGCACCACCGTCCCGGCCAGGGGTCGCCAATTGAGCCCAAGACGCGGACTCAGCAGCGCCTGCGCCACGCCGCCGATGAGTTGGTAGCGGTCATAACGCAGGCCCGGGGTCACGTGCAACTTTCCCTGCCAAAGACGAAACTCGCTCTGCCCGTATAGGCCGACCGTGTAGCCTTGATGCTCGCCAAAGTACTTCGTATTGCCCGTGTCCCAGCGCCACTCTGCCCCGTAGGTAAGCGCAATCCCGGAAGAGGGGAGCAAATCCCCTTGCACCTCTGCGCCCCAGCCGTGCGCAGGGTTAAAGTCGGTGGTGACAAACTGGCTCCCCATGAGCGTCATCAAATAAGAGACGCGAAACTTCAGGGCCGCACGTGGTGAGAGAACCCAGTGGTAGCGGGCATAGCAGTTGGCCATCTCGATTTTGGCCCTGTTGCGGTTGGAAGGGCGAACCTGGAATGGATGCCGGGGGTCATCCCATCCCACAAAGATCCCTGTGAGGTTGTAGTTGTACCCGCCGTAGAGGACAAGGTTTGAGCCATTTGCCAGCGTGTAAGTAAACTTGCCTGTCACATTCCACCGTCTAAAGTCCCCAACCTCGGTGTAGCCGGTGGAGACATGCCTGCCTACAGACATCCTCATGCCAAATGGCCCGTATTTGCGGCTGTAGCTCACGTCGGCGCGGCCGTAGACCATCGGCGCGTCCGTCCAGCGCCATTCCGGGTAGCGCGGTTGAGTGTACTCGCCGGCCACCACCCGAGCCGAGAGCCTGCCTTCCTCTGACGGCCCCTTGGTGATGATGTTGATCACCCCGCCCAGTGCGGCGCTTCCCCAGAGTGCTGAACCCGCCCCCTTGACCACCTCGATTCGCTCAATATCTAACACCGGCAGCAAGTCCCAGTTGAACTCCCCGGTGTCGCTGGCCATGACCGGCACGCCGTCCACCAACAGCAAGGTTCGATTAGCAGCCCCTAAGGTGAAACCTGTCGATCCACGAATGTTCACCTGCTCGCGCACGAAGCTCACGCCGGGCACCATCTCCAGGGCCTGGTCCACGCGCAAGGCCTGGCGCAGCCGAATCTGATTGGCCCCGAGCACGGCCACGCTATTGGCCGCCTCGTCCAGCGGCCGTTCGCCTTTGTCTGCGGTCACTACGACAGGATTCAAGTCGACCACCGTCTGGGCCAACTCCACGCTCACCAGACTCGTGGCGCCGGGCGCCACCTCCACTGCTAGCACGCGCGCGATGCGGTACCCGATCATTGACACCCGCAGGGCATACTTGCCCGGAGGGAGGCCGCCGATCAGAAAGTTACCTCGCGCATCGGTGCTGGCACCCAAAACGGTCCCCTCCACCTGGACATTCACCCCGGCGAGTGCCTTGCCCGAGTTCGCGTCCCGCACTGTGCCGGCGATCGCGCCTCGGTCGCTCGCCTGCGCCCTTGTCGACCCCGTGAGCAAACACGCAGTCCCCACGAGCGCCAAAACAAGCCGCGCCACAACGGGTACGACTATGACCTGAAGCCCTTTGGCCGGTGTGAGGACGGAGATGGCCGACCGTCGCCTCATGGCTGACCCGCGAAAAAGTCCACGACAATGTCTACGCCTGCGGCCTCGCTTCCGCTCTTCACCGAGACTGCGCCTGGGCGCGATGGATCGGAGGGATCCCGATAGTAGCCTAACGTCACCAGATCGCCCAGACCGCTCATCTTCTTTGGCACTAAGAAAAGCACCACATAGTTGTAGACCCCTGCGCCCACCTTGAGGCGGTAGGAAGAAGAATCAACAAACACGGGTTGCGAATAGTCCACGTTCTCGAAGAGCAAATACTGGAATTCACTGGTCGGTTGGGCACGATACACGGCCACCAGGACCATTGCGGTTTCTTTCGGCCATTGCCCGCGATAGCGAATCGTGCCAGAAATAGCTGCGTCCTTACTTACCACCTCCCAGTTGGCGAAAATGTTCACTCCCTCCACCACAGGGTGCTCTTTGGAAACAGCCACGGGCGCCGGGAGGAAAAAGTTAATGCCCCCTGTATAGATGCCCATCAGACCCGTAAGACTCCACCCGCTGCCCTTCTCTTTCCACACCACGGCCACCAGGTCGTAGGAGGTAGGTGACACGGAAATCACATAGTCCACCGAGTCGTTCTTGGTGTAGTCCAAGGGCCCGGACTGCCCGGCGTAGAGGAGGTTCTGGGGATCTTTTGGGGGAAACTCTTTGAGGGCAAACACTTCCACGCGATCGGTGTTCGTCGGCGGCTGACCGGCAAAGAAGATGACCTTGCCACGGATCTCATAGTTGACCGGGTAAAGGCCATGGTCAACCTGGCATGCGGCCATCAGCGTTAGGCCTAAAAGGGCTAACCTTCTATGAGGCGTCGCGCGCATGGAGCCCATCACCGAACCAGCAGGACCTTCTGCACCACTGCGGAGGCCCCAGCGGTCAGGCGAACGAAATAGAGTCCTGAGGGCAGTCCCTGTCCTTGCCCGCTCTGAATCTCCCAGCGCAGGGCGTGGGACCCGGGAGTGCGCTCCCCTTCGGCGAGCCGCGTGACCCATCGCCCATGCACATCGTACACGTCCACCACCACCCGCTGTTGGCGTTCAAGCTGAAAGCAGATGGTGGTAGCACCGTTGCATGGGTTGGGCCAGGCCACCAGCCCAAAGTTCCGCGGCCCACGGACCCCGGAGGTCGTCACGCCACTGGGCGAAGAGGCGCGCCGCTGGAGAGTGACCGTGCACTGCAGGGGGTGCTCAGCCTGCTCGCACATCTTCGCCGCCTGCTCCGGAGGCACATTAGGCGGCAAGAAATAGTTGGTGTATCCCACACTAAACGTCACCCCAGGGCCGAAATAGTTTTGGATATTGCCTGAAAGGAGAAAACCATTGTCGCCGTAAGAGAGCATGTCGCCGGTGTCGCGCGAGAGCACATGCCTGTCAGCAGTTGTCCCGTCCGTGGCGTCGTGGTAGTACAGCTCAATCTTGTCGCCCAGCTCGGGCACGCGGAAGATGTTGAGTACTGTGCCTTGCGCGCCCGTGAGCAGCGTCCAGTTCAGCTTGCCGGGCGAGCAGCTCGCGTTGATCTGGTCCTTTTGTCCATCCACAAACACGCCTGCCACGTTACCGGCACTAAAGAAACGCATACCGGCCGCATTCGCGTTCATGTCCCAAGAAGCACGAAGCACGGAGACGTTGACGCCTATCTCCTTCGCTCCATCCAGCGGCAGTGGCGGGAGCTCAAAGGAGGCGGAGTACGGGTAGAAAAGCACCGTCTGGGTAAAAGGTCTGTCCACGTCCACCGGGCCGATCTTACCTTTGAATCGAGCATCAAGATTGCGTACCACACGCACCGGACCCACTCGCGCATAGGCGCGCTCGGCCACAAAAAGGTCTTCATCCAAGTAGATTGGAAAAATCACCCATGAGGCGATGGCCCGGAGCTTGAACCGGTCGAACAGGTCTATGCCTGCACCACCAACCTCCGCCGACAGGAAAACGTCAGCCAGCTGCCCAGTCCCATTGAATCCGACCTGGTAGGCAAGCGTGGAAATGTTGTCTGAGGCGCTATCGTAAGCAAGCTCATACAAAGTGGGCACTTCAGCGGTCGGGGCTGCCCAATGGAGGTAGAGGTACCCAGTACTGCCGTCCAACGAATCGAAAAAGGCCAGCTCAAAGCGGAGTGAATCGGATGTGGGCGGCCACTGGGTGGTGTCGGCCTTCTGGCCAAGGTCTCTGGCCATCACCACCAGCTCATCGTCGAGATCAAAAACGCCGTGCAGAGAGTCCTCGGACACGAAGTAACGGTCCCACGGCCGAACCTTCGGATTCACTTCGTCCACTTGAGAGGGCACCAACTCCCAGAGGCCCTGCTGGGCGCGAAACGCCCACAGACGCATGCGTTCCACGTCGAGCATGGCCGCGGAAAGAGTTGAATCCCCGCATACCACTAACGGTTCAAAAGGGCGATCAATCTGGGCCACGCCTCTGCCCAGCCCAACAGCACCCAGAAGGGCGGCGGAGAGAACCCACGCACACAAGCTGCGTTGAACGAGGATGTCCGATTGGGTCGTTCTCATGCGCTATTCTCCTTACTTGCCTCCCCCACCAGCAAGTTACCGCTTTCCGGCGTGCGATGGTGTGACCCTGCGCACATTGAGTGGTGGGGTCTTGCGCCAGAGCGCACCACGTGCTCCACCTTGCGCCCCATTGGCTTTGGCCCTCATCTCGGCGCCCTTAACCTCCGCGGCACCTGCCGTCGGAACGTGTCCCGGTACAAGCCGATCTTCTCTACTGGCGGATTCACAAAACCTCGTTGTAGCGCCGGCGATCCCTTTCGCAGGCGGAAATCACCTTTATCGAGTGCCATGAAACCCGGGTCCCCGTTCAAGATCACATTGCCCGCCAGTTCTTCGCGAAACTCTGGGTGGTCGTTCTTATAGACGGTGCCGGTGGGGGCATCCTTGATCTCAGGCCCCCGCCAGTAGCAGAGTATGGGGTCGGCGATGATGTTGTCGCGCATTTCCAACAGTCCAGGGTCCACTCCATCCTCGATATCGAGCCAAGTGCCCCCGAAAGAGACGTTACGCAGGACTTTATTGCCGCGCGGCACGGCTGGGTTGTCCAGATAGTACTCGAGGAGCTCTGGATACCGCGTGCTGTAGGGCGGCTTGTCATAGTTGACTTCTCGCATGCGATCGGTGAGCCACGTATAGGATCCGTCAAAGTAGTTGCGTGCCCAAGTGAGCCCGCGCGCGTCGATGTGCACCGAGGCCTGGCAGTCCACAAAGACGTTGTTTTCCACCAGGTTGTCGCGCCCGCCCCCCAGGAAAACCGCCCGACCCGCGCGGTGGAAAATGTTGCCGTGCACGATCGTGCCGCTCATAAAATCGTCCAGGTACACGCCCATCACCCCAAACAAGCCGGGGCCAAGCAGGTGGTGGATAAAGTTGTAGCGCACCACCGTGCCACGCCAGGTATAATCTCGTCCCGAATAGATCGCCCCCGCGTCGCCGGTCTCTTTCACCACATCGAAGATTTCGTTATACTCGATCAGATGTTCGTTCCCCGAAAAATAGATGGCCTCGTGGGGAGCGTCGTGGATCAAGTTGTGGGACACCACGTTGCCCACGCCCTCCACCTTCACCGCGGGGCGATAGGTTAGGTTGATCCTGCTAAAGCGGTAGATGTGGTTATTGGTGGCAAAATGGTTGGCAG
>JAPDPR010000022.1 GCA_034506335.1 candidate division KSB1 bacterium | reverse complement strand
AACCGGCAGGCGCCCTACATAGAGGTCAGGCAGTACGTCGTCGCCGCTGACGCACGCAAAATAGTTGTCGCTGGACAGCACGCCCCAGGTCGTGGTGTACTCCAGCATCGTGGGCACATAGGTGCGCACCTTCCACCGGCGGGCCACCTCCTTGTCGTACCCATAGGTGCAGTCACCCACGAGCAGGACGTAGGTGAGCCGGGGAGGCGCCCAGTTGGAGTAGGCGTACTGAAGGAAACGCCTGATTGCCGCGGGATCCATGCTCCCGTTGCCGAATTCGTCGTACACATCCTCTACGTCCACTACCATGGGCACGAAGCCTTGAGCCCGGCGGTGATCGGCAAGGCGACTGGCCTCCTGCACAAAGTCTGCATGGGTTATGATCAAGTAGTCCGCGCGATTTGCCGGATCGCGAAGCGCGGAGGGAGTATCTCGGACAATGGCAACGGGCGAAAGGAAGCCGTCAGAAGGAACGAAATAGTATGTGGTAGTAACCGAGGCCGCGTCCTGAAAGGTGACCCGGTAGCCACTTCCTTCCTCTTGCCAGAGTGCGTTGGTGAACCTCCTGCCCAAGGCGTCGATAATGAGAACGTCGGGGCGCATAAAGCCGGAGACCGTGTATTCTACAACCTCACCTGAACGGCCCTGCTCGCGCCGCAGTTCGAGCTTGTTCCCAGATGCCTCCAGGCGGCGATCGTAGACTACCTCCACCCAATCCAGCAGCACCAGGTCCAGATCGCCTGCCCCCGTATCGCCGGGCAACTCGAAAGTGAGCACGTTATCGCCGTCGTTGAGAAGGGACCCAGGCACCGCAGCGTTGTCCATCAAGTAGGCAGCCTGGCCGTCCCATTTCACGTCGCCCACCACGTAGCCATTGAGCTTCACAGTGACGTGGTGGTCAGGATTGGCGTAAGACGGGTAGGTCAGACCACGCATCATCACTCTGACGCGCACTAGGCCTGAGCCCGCCGGCTTTTCGAGGCGCAGGACAAGATCTTGAGGTGCACCGGGCTGGAGTTGTTTCCAGAACCAATGGTCCGCAGTCGCATCCGCCACCAACAACAGACGTTCAAAAAGTTGGTCCTCTTCGAAATGGGTGGTGTGGCGTGCGCTGGAGGGACGAACCGGATCGGCCGCATAGAGTCCGCCATCCACCTCAACCATATGCGCCCCAGAGCCCTCGCCCAGGGCAAGCCAGTAGGCATTGGCCGGGGTGTAGGGCGAAAAGTAGGTATAGTCCCCCCGATTGAATTCGCCGTAGAACCGGATGGCATCCTCGGGGTCGAACGAGCCGTCGCGCGCACCCGTCACCCAGACCGGCACGGAGCGCCCCTTGTTGCTCAGGCTGATGGCGCGGGGGTCCAGTCCTCTGAGGACTGCGCCTGCCCGTTCCAAGTCGCGGCCCCTAACCTCGTAAAAGCCGTCTTTTTCCACGACGATCTTAAACACTTGAGCAGACCGGGTTGATCGCGAACTTTTGACCACCGCCTCGGCCGTGGGCACCCTGCGCCATTGCCGGGCTTGCGCGTAATTGGCTAGGTTCGAGCGGAAGAAGGGCTCGAAGGCAGACTCCTCAGCGCCCGCCTCTGCACCAACGCCATGTGCTGCCTGCTGCTGTTCGAACCGCACCGCAACCCTGACGAGGCGCGCCACCTGCGCTTTGCCGGTGGCCTGATTCACTCGCACGGGGAAGAAGAGCACCTGTGCCACGCGCTGTTCTCGCACAAAGCCCACCTCACCCAAGGCGGCAAATTCCTGAGGATACCACCCTGCCGTGGCCACTTTTTCTCCTTGCTCGGGCTCGACCGGCAGGTTCCACATTCCCTGCTCCCTGTAGTCAACGTGGAGCACCTGCAGGGACACCGGTGCCTCGGGGGGAACGCCCACCATCGTGCCTGTCACCGGCAGCACGGGCCTTCCTGGTTGGGACAGTGTGCCACAGCCGTCAAGGTACAGCGTCACCTGCTCATGCTCCCCTTCCAGCGGGATCACCTGGAGAGAATCGACCCTTAACTCCAGGACAACGCTTGTTTGATCTGTGCCCACCACTTGCACCCCTGCTTGCACTCCTAACCCCAGCAAGGCCCACACTGCTCCCATCACGGTCGCTCTGTGCCAGAAGGTGACTGCTTTCATTCCACTTTCCGCTCCGTATTTCATAGCCTCGTGTACCGCTGCAATGCGACGAACGCTCTTTGCTCTGGTTGTCCTGTCGTCCTACATGTCAAATCCAGTAGATGAGCGCCGCAGCCATCACTGCCCAGCTCACGATACTCACCAGCAGCGGCGGGTCTCCGAAGAGAAGCACCTCGGGGTTACCCCCACCGTTCTGCAAGTGAACAAGGTAGAGGTAACGAAAGATGCCAAAGACGACCAACGGCACCGTGTACACCAGGTTCGCGTGCCCGAACTCCGCCACTGTCCGCGGGGAAAGGGTGTACAGAGTATAGCTCATCACCGCTGAGGTCGCGGCCAGGATGATGAATTGGTCCAGCAGCGCCGGGCTGTAAGAAGTAAGGGACTGGCGGTGCGCGGTAGCGTCGGCCCCCAGCGCCGTCAGTTCGTGGCGCCGCTTGCATAGGGCAACAAAGAGCGCGAGAAATGTGGTACAGACCACAAGCCATTGGGAGATCGCCACATCAACGACTACCGCCCCTGCCACGGCCCGAAGCACAAAGCCTACGGCGATGACCAGGACATCCAAAGGGGCAACCCGCTTCAAGAATGCCGAGTACAGGTTCATCAACACGAAGTACCCTATGGCAATGCCCGCGAATCGGCCCCCGAGCGGAATGGCTCCTGTTATGCCCACCGTACTCATCACACCTGCGGTGGTGAGGGCTAACGTAGGACTCAGACGCCCACTTGCTACCGGGCGCGAGCGCTTGTGTGGATGCCGTCGGTCTTGGTCAGCGTCGATGACGTCGTTGAACAAATACACGGCACTGGACAGAAAACAAAAGACCGCGAAAGCCAGACAGGCCCGCATGAGCAGAGGGGCCGAACCCAGGTTCAGCGAGAACATGACGCCAGCAAAAAGCAACAGATTCTTGCTCCACTGCCTGGGTCGTATCGCCACTAACAGAGCAGAGGCCGTTCCTCGGCTCCAGGTTCTTACCCGCGGCTGTACAGGCGTCACAGTCGTTAATCTTTGAGCGCTCATCTTTCCTCCACACGTCCGACGCTTTTTTCTCGCTTGCCGCATGTTAGCTGCGCACACCACTCACGCGCACGGGTAACCGCATATGCCGCGAAGGTCATGAGGAACAGATCCAATGGCAACCGCAAGCGGACAATTGAAATGTAGACCGCATGGGCAACGTTGAAACAGACAAAAAGGCAGAGAAAGGCAAGGTTTCTTTCGGGCGCATTGGCCCAGGAGACCGCCAGACCAACTATCGCCAAAACCAAAATGGGGCCATACGTTACAATACTCGCCAGTTTGGAGAAACCTTCGTGCTGCTTGAAACCCGAAGATGGCACCGGATAGAGGCGCCAGAACGCAATGGCTTTGCTTGCTGTGAGCCCGAGGAAGCGCGAAGGCTGGCGGCGAATGAACTGCAAACCGGAGGCATAATAGACCCGATCGCGCTCCACTTCTGAACGAGCACCCTCCAGCTTTGCAGTCAGCTCCGGCGTAAGTGGTACTTCGTTGCCGGTGTCCGCAGTAGCACCTGGGTTATTCCCCAGCCAGAAGTTCCGCCCTCCGTTGGTGGCCAAGGTGAACGCACCAAGGCGGACCTGGTTTCTGGCCATCCACGGCAGGATCAGGAGCGCGGCGACTGCCAATGCCACACCTGGCATCCACACCGGCACGCGTCGCCGCACGCCGGGTACCCAGATGTACCAAGCCAAAAAGAAAGGAAATGCCGCTACTGTGTTTGGTCGGGTGAGGACCAGAGCGCCCAACAACGCCCCGACTATCACAAACTTTGCCGTCGCTGGCCGTTCGCATGCCGCGATGAACAGATAGACTCCACAGGCCATCAACAAGACGGACAAGGCTTCAGAGTACAGGACTCCTGAAATGTAAATGTAGTACGGGTAGAGGGCACACATGCCCGCTGCAACTCTTGCTACCTCCTTGGTGAAGAGATGCCTGCCAAGCAAGTAGACCACGCACACCAGGGCAGTGGTGAGCAGCGACTGAACCAGGCGAACGACGACCAGATTGGGCCCAAAGACCGAGTAGAGCAGCGCGAGAAAGGCTGGATATCCCACCGGCCGGTACGCGGTGAACTCCCCCTCTGGCGTCACGTAGCCCTTGCCCGAAGCTAGCGCCTTGGCAAGATGGTCGTAGGCCCCTTCGTCGATGGGCCAATACAACCTGGGCTCCAAGGTGGCCACAAATGTGACCCGGGCAAGCAGGCCGAATGCGCAAATCAGAAGCAGGACACGGTCCCTGAGGAGTAGGTCAACGATTCGCCGCATGGAAGAATACGCCTCCTCCGTAGGTTCCTGCAAAGACGCCCATGGACGTGGCCAGAACAGCCCGCACATTCTCACACCTCAAGCCATCGTTCATCGTCATCCAAGAGGCGCCGCCATTGCTGCTCTGCATCACACCGCGGTCAGTCGCCACGTAAAGGCGGAGGTGATCTGCCCTATCGATAGCTACCTGGCGTACCCGCCTCCAGTCGAGGCCCACGTCGGCCAACCTCCAGGTCTCACCGCCGTCCTCACTCTTATGAAGGTCCACTACCCCAGTGGCTGCATATAGCACCTTGGTGTCGACAGGGTCAAACGCGATGTCCCAGGGCGCGTCGTAAGCTCCTTCAGTGAGGTGGAGCCCAGTATTCTTCGGCTGCCACGCTTGTCCGCCATCCTCGCTCTTGAGCACACCGTGGTACTCAACCCCCACGAAGAGTACCTGGGCCTCAGTGGGGTGCACGGCCATGCCCCGCACATTGCCATACGGAAAGCATAGCACCCAATGCTGTCCCCTGTCGACGCTTGTGAACATGCCATCAGTGGTGGCTGCGTAGATACGCGTGCTGTCGTGGCTGTCAAATGCCACGGCGGTGACGCGCGGGCTGCGCAGGCCGTTGCTCCTCGCCGCCCAGCTCTGCCCTCCATCTTCGCTGAAGAACACACCTTTGCCCCATGTGCCGCACAGCACCTCTCCTCGCCGAAACGGGGAAAGGGCAATAGCTGAAATGTCCATACTGGTTATGCCCTCCCCAGAAGCCTTCCAGGAGTGCCCCCCATCGCCGCTGCGAAACACTCCCCCAAAAGTTCCGACAAAAAGCACCTTTTCGTCGAAGGGGTCTACGGCCAGACATTGCACGTAAAGGCTTCCCAGCCCTACATTTCTTGGTAACCACCCGTCCGGCTCGGGTGAGACAGGGTCCTTCGTGCACCCTTCGGCCAGCATCGCAGCAAGCAGCGCGATCAATACCCATCTGCAGTATGGAGGAATCATGTCGCTCACCTCACTTCGAACGGCTGAAACCTCGGTCGCCCTCATTGGCGTCCGCAGGTGGATGCATACCGGCGAAGACATGGCGGTAGGCTCGAAGCAGGTTCGGACTGCTGTGTTCCCACGAGAGCCGCTCCACGACGCGTCGATAGCCTATCCGCCCCATTCTCTCGCGCAATTTGCGATTGAGCAGCAGAGACCTGACCTTGAGCGCAAAGTCGCGCTCGTCGTTGGCACGCGCATAAACTGCGGCATCGCCGGCTGAACGCCTGTGTTCCTTCAAGTCGAAGGCGACAATCGGCTTGCCAAACGCCATGTACTCGAGTATCTTGTTCATAGTTGAGCGGTCAGACCACTCGGTTTTCGGATCCGGATCTACACAGAGATCTGCGGTGGACAGGTAACGGCAAAGGTCAAGATCGGAGACCCTCCCGGTGAATCTGACCATCCCGTCGAGTTCCAGGGATTTTGCCAAAGTGCGCAACGCGGGCAAAGCCGGGCCGCCCCCCATGATGACGAAGAGCACATCGCTCATGCCCATCTCCATGCGCAGGAGGTGGGCGGCGCGCAGGAGATAGTCCACGCCGTCCTGGGGGCACATCTCCCCAAGGTAGGCCACCAGGTAGCGCCGTCCCTCTTTCAAAGCCGGCTCGGCAGGCATAAGACGGAGCCGGGCGAAATCGGGGCCGCTTCGCACCACATAGACATTACCCTCTGGCACACGTCCGCGCACCATGGCGATTTCTTTGTGCGATTCGTTGGTGGCCAGTACCACGTCCGCCGTCCTGAAGGTCATTCGCTCCAAGAGCAGGAGAATCTTGTGAAGCACACCATGTCCCTGCGGGAACTTGGCTCGAAACATTTCTGGCGAAAGGTCGTGATGGTCAAATACAAACCTTTTTCCCCCAAGTTTGTAGAGTGCCGCCAAGGCGAAAAAAGTATCTGGCGGGTTGCACGCGTGAATGACGTCGAAACCTTCCTTGAGGGCCACTGCCACCGACAGGACCGCAGTTGCGAGCCAGCAGTAGAGGAACTCCAGGAAGTAACTCACCACGCCGTGGGCCCCTGTGGGCACCCAGTAGCGATACAGAGCCACCCCTTCCAGCACCGTATGGGTTGGCTCCCCCCTCTCCCGGGGCGAGATTACGCTGACTCTGTACCCCTCCCGCTGCAGGGTAGTCGCTTCTAACCATACCCGGCGGTCAAGTGGCACCGGAAGGTTCTGAACGATAATGAGAACGCGCTTACCAGCAGAGGCCTTCATAAGAGGTTTCCTTCAACTCACCGTTCAAGGCCAGGCCCACAAGGTCGACGATTGTCTGCGAAGGGCGTGCGTGCCGCAGGGCCCGACGGTGTTCCTCAGCTTCATTCCCCACCACGATCACCTCCGACTCCGCCACCACTTCGTCTGGGGACTCCCGCATCAAGCGCGCGATGTGAGGTATCTCGCGCTCAATGTACTCCTTGTTGGAGCCCACCAAATTGGCCAGAGACACGTTGCGGTCGAAGATGGAGACCTCGTACCCTTTGCCGATAAGGTGCTCGATAGTAGTCACCACCGGGCTTTCGCGCAGGTCGTCGGTACCGGCCTTGAAGCTCATGCCCAAAAACCCTATGCGCCTCTTACCCAGGCGTCGGATCTCATCGATGGCGTACTCGATGTGCCTGCGGTTGCTCTCCATCGCCGCGGCCAGAAGTGGCACCTCCACGTCCAGCTCCTTGGCTCGGTAGGTGATGGCGCGCAAGTCCTTGGGCAGACAGGAGCCCCCAAAGGCGAAGCCCGGGCGCAGGTAGGTGGCGGAAATATTGAGCTTGGTGTCCTGCACAAAGATGCTCATAACCCTGCGACTGTCGATACCAAGACGTTTGCAAAGCCGGCCAATCTCATTGGCGAAGGCCACTTTGATGGCGTGAAAAGCGTTGTCAGCATACTTGACCATCGATGCGGTCTCGATGTCCACACGAAACAAAGGGGCGGGGAGATGCTTGTACAGCTCCACCAGAGGTTCGCCACTGCGCTTGTCGAACTCGCCGATTACCGTCTTTGGTGGGTTCCGAAAGTCGTGCACCGCGCTGCCTTCCCGCAAGAACTCAGGGTTGACGCAAAAGCCAAAGCCCTGGCCCGGCTCCTTGCCCGAAGAGGCCACTAGTGCGGGCAGGGCAACCTGGCGAGCGATGCCTGGAAGGATGGTGCTGCGGATAGCCACCACATGGTACCCCACTTTGTAGCGGAGGGCGCCGCCAATCTCGCTGCAGACGCGGCCGATGTGCTTGAAATCCAGGCTGCCATTCCCGTTGCTCGGTGTCCCCACACAGACAAAGGAGATGTCAGAGTGAATCACCGCATCAAGGGCGTCTGTGGTTGCCCGCAACCTCCCTTCGGCCACCGCCTTGCGAATGATCTCGTCTATGTCCTTTTCGACGATGGGGGACCGTCCCGCGTTGATCAGGTCCACCTTCAAGCGATTCTTGTCCACACCCACGACCGCGTGCCCATCTTCGGCAAAACAGCCGGCCGACACACACCCCACATAGCCGAGGCCAAACACGCTGATCCGCATACCCACACCTCCTCACATCCGCATCCCAATTGCCACGATTTAGCTTCGCACCCTGGACACCACCGCCCGAAACTTTCCCGCTTTGCTCCGCGGTATGCGCTCCACAATGCGAACAGACACCTGCATGCGTGACCCGACCCGCTCTTGCAGCTTTCGCCGCACATAGTCCGCGTCGCTGGTTTCAAAGCCTCGGTCGGGCACGATGCGCACCTCGACGCGATCCACCACATCCTGCACCAGTTGCGCTTCCACGATGTGCCGAGCACCTTTGAACACGTGGTCCAGGCGGCCAATCAGGGCACCACTGGGTGTTACCAGGTAGTTGTCCCGTCGGCCCATAATCGCTTCCACCGTGGGGTACGAGCGGCCGCACGGGCATCTCTCTCCTGAAATCCGAAGCGTGTCCCCGAGCCGATATCTGAGGAGCGGCATGGCAAAATTATGCAGCCCGGTGCCTACCAGCTCGTACACCTTGCCTCCTTCTGCGCCCTCTACTGGTAGGAACTCCGCAATACCATATTCCGGCAGCACATGGTACCTGCCTTGTTCGCATGTATGGATGGCCACCACCCGCTCGGCCTGGCCGTAGTAGTCAAAGACCCTGCAGCAGAAGACCTCCTCAATGAGCCGCCGCTGGCGGGGTTCGAGCGTCTCCGAGGTGGTGAACACAGCCCGGAGCGGCAGGGTGATGCCCTGTTCGGCCATGAACCGCGCCAGGGCATAGATGGAGGAGGGGTACCCCTCCAGCCCGGCGGGTTTGAACGTGCGCAGCGCCTCGATGTACGCCTCCGCATTCCGTCGCGACAAGTGGTAGGAGGACATGACCAGCTTTCGCTCGGAGGGGCTATATCGCCAGAAGGGAGGCTTATTGCGATCTGCCGGCACGCGCTTCTCCCCTTTCAAAGTGGCCAGGCGATCGCTGCTCCGGAGACCTCCCCACAACCACTGTCGCTGCAACGTGGCATACTCGTAGACCACGTTGTCCAAATCACGGTAAACGGTGAGGGGCTTGCCGGTGGTACCACTGGTGTGCGCCCTTCGCAATAGCCAACGCGGCCTGCCTCGCGCAACAAACCGCTCCTCCTGCCCTCTGAGAGTCTCCTTCTCCAACAAAGGGAGTTTCGGCAAATCCTCGACCGTTTGTATATCGGTCGGATGGAGACCTAAGGAACGAAAAAGCTCCGTGTAATAGGGCACATGCTCATAGCAATGGGCCACCAGGGCACGCAAGAAGTCATTCTGCAGCTCGCGGAGCCGACCCTCGTCGTACCACTGGCTTTCCATCAACTGCTTCCAGTATTGAGCGAAGCGGCCCGTGTACCGTTTCACTATGACGTAGATCCCCCCTTTTGCAATGGTCACAGGGTCGAACATCATCGCTCCCTTCTCATTAATGCTCCAGACTGCCTCTTTCTCTACGCCGCTCTTCGGACATCCCGTTCAGGCGTAACAGTCGCAGGTAGTCTGCACGGACTCGGTCCCAGGTGAAAGACCTTGCCAGCTTTTGCCCCTCCTCGCGGCATCGCGCAGCCACTTCCTCATGGCTCAGGGCGTAAAGCACAGTATTCGCGAGGGATTCTGCGTCGCCCGGGACAAAAAACAAACCATGGGTCCCGTGCACCATCAACCTGGGCAACTCTCCCACCGGTGTGGTGATGACCATGGTTCCTGCGTTCATCGCCTCCAGCACCGAGGTGGGGAAATTGTCCACCAGGGCGGCGTTGAGATAGAAGCTTCCTTGGCTGAGCAGGCGCTCTATCTCTCCAGCCTCCAAGTGTCCGGTGAACTTCACCCGAAGATCATGCTCGAGCGCAAAGCCCTGTAGGCTCCGTTGTTGACTCCCAGATCCGGCCACTATCAGCCGTGCATTAGGGAAAGCTGCCTGCACCCTAACGAACGCCTTCAAGATCGTAGCCACGTCGTAGATGGGCTCCAAGTAGCGGGTGCTGAGCAGTACCAAGCCGCGCCGCCGCGACTTCACGGCACCGAAACGCACAACTGGCGGCACCACCATCGTTTCGATGCCATACGCCGCGAACTCTTCCCTCAGGAAATGCGAGTTCACTGCCAAAGCATCCGCCATCCGCAGCATAGGGCCCACCCACCAGTGATGAACCCGCAAGAACCTCCCGGCTGCTCCGCCATGATAGATCACCGATACAGGTTTTCCGTACCGACGCCCCATAATAAGCGCCACAACCACAGGCATGAATCCCCACCACGAGCACCCGGCAGCCACTATTTGGTCCACCTCTTTTGCCCCACGGTTGCTCGCGCGAATTAGCGCTGTGACTTGCGCTCCTGCTTTCGCGACCTTACCCAGCGTACCCTGGTAACTCCTCGCGTAGTGGGCATTGGCCTTCTGGACCTCCACGCCTTCCTTCTGGAGGTAATGGGCTAGCAGCTCGCTTTGCAGCGCCAAACCACCCACCCTTGGCGGAAACAGACTCACAAAAAGCACCCTGTGTCGCTTCTGTCCCATCGTCCTACTTCCCAAGCTTCCTGCTGAGGAGAACCCAGAGCCACTCTGCACCCGCCCCAGCATAAACGCCTAGAACGGGGAGCAACGGTACGTGGAATCGCTGGTTGGCGAAAAACACGCAACTCACAACCGTGAAGTAAGCCAGCGTCGCGAGGAGGAACCACGATTGCCGTCTCCGCACGGTCCCAGCGACCCCAAGTAAGCCGAATCCGGCCATACCCCAAAAGAAGACCCGGTCAAGAGGATGGGGATATGGGCTCCAAAAGATGACAAACTTGCGCACTGCCAGGAACGCCGTGCGTCCCGGGTGAGCTACGATATGCTCCAGCGCAGCATGGAGATATTGCCGGTCCACCTCTGCCTCGGTCTGCCCCGAGGGCAACCAATAGTCCGCCGGCTTGAGCCAGTCACCCGTCGCATTGGTGTTGTTACCGATCCACAAGTTCACTCCGCCGTTGGTGGAGATTGGCACGATGGTGCCGTGCACTTTGAGGTTGCGTAACGACCAAGGCAGAATGCACAGGAACACAACGGCAAAACAGAGTCCGGTGCTGCTCACCACTTTTCTCATTGGCCAGCCGCATCCCACTTTCCACCATGCAGCAAGAGCTAAGGGCAATAGCAGTACGTTGGGGCGAAGAAGAGCACCTACTGCCGTCAGGAGCCCGGTCACCAGCATAGAAGGTCCTCGGCTCTCCGCCCCCCGTGCCTGGACAAGGAGCAGCGCCATCAGCAGCGCGGTGAAAAGTGTCTCCGCCATAAGTTGCCCGGTGAAGTGGATGAGAACCGGCAGCACAGCCACGATCCATCCCGCGAAGGATCCCACCCTGCGCTGGAACAACCCAGCGGCCAGTTTGGCCGTCAATAAGGCGGTGATGGCCCCCAAGAATGCCTGCACCAGTTCCACCACCACCCGATGCGGACCAAAGACCCAGTATACCAGCGCCACAAAGGCAGGGTAGCCAGGAGGCCTGTAGGAGCTACCTGGCATGAACGTTCCACCTGCGATCCACTCTCGGGCGATGCGGTCATAGGCCATCTGGTCGCCCGGATCGAGCGGGTAGAGGTCGTCCATCATAAGCACGTAACCCACCCGCAGCACAAGTGCTACCGCAAAGATTGCGGCCGGCTGACCCAGGTAAAACCACCGCTTGGGCCACCAGTCTCGCACCACCTTGTCGGCAAACCGGCTCATCATCGCCTCAGCAAAGTCCCATAGAGGGCGCAGTACGCGTCAGCAACCCGGCCTATGTCGTGATGCCTCTCCACGTAGGCCCGCGCTTCGGCGCCGAGTGTCTTGCGGGTTTGCGGCGATTCCGCAAGCTCCAGCAGCGCACGCGCAAAGTCCTCTGCCTCATCCCCGTCGACGAGCCGGCCCCGCCTGCCATTGAGGAGCAGCTCGTCCGTCACGCCGTCGAGCCTCCGCGCCACACAGGGGAGGCCACAAGCCATGGCTTCCAGAAGTGCGTTTGGTTGACCCTCGGCCCGACTGGGGAGCACAAAGAGGTCGGCCGCGCGCAGGTACTCGGGGACATCGGCGGTAAGCCCAACAAAGTGGACGGCTCGATGGAAGGCTTCTCCGTGCAAGTCCGTCCTCGCGTGCTCACCGAATCCTGGTTGCGAAGCATCGGATGGCTTTGGGCCCAGTACCACCAACTGTGCCGACCGTAGACCCTTTTTGCGCGCCATTGCCACCGCGCTCATTGCCAGATCAAGGCCCTTACGGCGTTCCGAGGAGCCCACAAACGCAACCAGGAAAGCTCCTGCATCCAAGTGGAGCGCCTGGCGGAGTTCCTTCTTTTCCCTGATAGACGCTGGTCGAAAACGGCGGAGGTCAACACCGTTGGGTATGGCCCACAGCTTCTGGGCGGGCACACCTGCGGCTAACGACTGCACAATGGCAGCCTGGGACGGCCCCACCACCGCGTCTGCGGTTTTGGCAAGACGTAGGGCGAAGCTACCTAATCGCCGTCTTTGCAAAGAGGTGGCGTCGTCAAGCCCTACCAAGGTAACCTTCTGCACGAGGCGTTTGCCCATGGTGCGCGCGGCAACGGCCACCTCGGGCATGAAGCCGTGGGTGTGTACGATTTCGGCCCATGCGCAGCGATAAAGCTCTGCCATCAGGGCCATCGCCGTGCGCACCCGGGAGCCGGGTCGGCCGTTCTCATCAGGCACGCGCCGCACCACGACGCCGTCCACGATCGAGGTGCCCAGCAACGCGCGGGTCCTTGTGCGGGCAATCACCTCCACTTGGACGCCTCGCTGGAGCAGCTGGCGGACCAACAGCTGGCACTGCCTCGCGCCACCGCCGTGCTCGGGACTATAGACCCAGTTCACCATCACCACCCGCGGTGCACCATCAGCTTTTCCTCTCACGTCCGCACCCGACATAGGCACCTCATTGCAGGATTGCTCACTATCCGCACCACCGAGGCCCAGCTTCCGGCCGGCTCGCTCATGTTGCGAACTCGGGGTGCATTCTCCATTTCCTCGCAGAACGCCCGCCGATAACACGCCCTGTATACCTGTCGCCGCATCCAGTCTGCTGCGCCGTACCAGTGAGTGGCAGCCCACCGCGCAAGGCGCATCCACGCGGCTTCGGAACTGCTGTTGAACACAAGGCCGTGCAGAAAGTGGCGCACGGTCCGGCGCCATCCTGTCTGCGACGTTTGCAATCCATAATGGCTGGTGATGAAAGCGCGCGCGTCCGGATCCTTGCCATACCAGTAGGCAAGCGACACACCGTAAGTGCGTGCTTTGGACAGGTAACTCACCTCGTCGGCCATTGGGTGGTAGTGAATCCCCACTGCCAAGGGCACAAAGAAGAGGCGCGCCCCTCGCTTCTGAAGTCGGAAAGCCAACTCCGTATCCTCAGCGGCCGAATGCATCTTGGGATCGAATCCACCTGCCAACATCAGGAATTCCTTTTTCGCCGAGAAGTTGCTCCCGCGGGCAAAATGCCACGGGATCTGCACGCATTTTTCCCCAGTGAAGGGCAGTTTTGTCTCAAACTGGCGGACTTGTCCCGGATGGGCCAGCTCCGCGGCCATCTCGACGCGCCCAAGTGCCAAGTGCGTTAGGCACGGGTGCTGGCGATGGAACCAGGCGTGCGCCTCTACCATGCCTGGCGCTGGAATGACGTCGCCGTCGCACAACAGAATGACCGGCGCCCGCGCGTGCGTGATGCCCACATTGCGCGCTGCCGCCGCGCCCTTGTTTTCCTGACGAATGTAGGTAAGCGGTGCACAGCCAGAGCCCATCACCATAGCAACGACTTCTTCGGTCTCATCCGTCGAGCCGTCATCCACCACCACCACCTCCAGCGCCACGTTCGGCACGTGCTGCGCCAGGAACCCTCTCAGCACGCGCCCCAGCGTCCGCGCTTGGTTGAAAGTGGGGATAACCACCGAAATGTCAGGATAGTCCGCCATGCTTTCTTCGCCTCAAATTGTTCGCAACTGCCGGAGCAGCTCCCGGTCTCCTTGTGTGATGGCCCCCGTCAGGACCAGCAACACCACGTAGACGAGCCCACCTGCGATCACTTGCAAAGTCAACGACACATTATGGCAAAAGAACACCACCATCACCATGGCCAGTGCAGCAAGGAAGGGCTTGATCGCCGAGGCGCCCAGCGGCAGCCAAAACAACGTGCGGTCTACGAAGTAGAGTTCTACTATCGCAAACACAACAGTGGCGAGCAGTGCGGCTAGCACTCCACCCGCAACCCCGGCACGCGGAATCAACAGGAGACTGAGCGCCAGAATAGTTGCAAAGGCCACTCCATTTCCGATCATGTCCAACTTTTGCTGATTGCGCACAATTAAGGCATAGGCGGCAATCTGCGTCACCCCCGCGGAGAGAAGACTCCAGATCAAGACCTGCAAACCCGGGGCGGCGATTACCATGTCTCTCCCATACAGAAGAACCACTATCCTATCGGCCAGCACGGTCCCACCAGCGGCCAGGGCCAGGCTGAAGAAAAGGACGAGCTTCAGGGACTTGAGGCACACGTCCCGGAAGAGCCGCTCGGAGAGGCGGGACATCCTGGCCATCACGGGAAATATGGCCAGGGCAAACGCCGAAGAAAGCAACAACAGGAGATCGACTACTTTGTACGCGGCACTGTACAGGCCAGCCGCCTCCACGGTGCTCAGCTTCGGCAGGAGCATGATCGGCACAGACCAGAACATGCTGTTAAACAAGGTGCTGCCAAAGAACACAGGCGTCTCACTGACCAACCTCTTGATCAGGCTCCAATTGAAACGCACATCGGTGAGGCGCTCCCTGGTAAAGGTGGCCCAGGCCAAGGCCAAAGCTCCCGCAAAGCGGCTGAACACGACCAATCCCACCAGCGTCATGATCGTTGCCCCGTGCGAGATCAACACCACGCCTACTCCAACCTTCACCAGATTTTCGATGGCACGCCCAAACGTGGGGAAATGCATTTCCTGCAATCCGCACAACACCGCCCGCAGCCAGTAGAACAGAGACATAGGCACCAGAGACAGGCTCATGAGATAGCAGGCCCTGCTCGCCTCCCGCTCATATCCCATGATGCTGACAAATCCCATCATTGCGACCGTCGCAAGGAGGGCCCCGGCGGTGCCCAGCACAAGGCCTGCGACCAAGAGCTGGCCGCTCATGCGTTCGTCCTTGGACACCTCCCTGATCACCAAACTCCCTAATCCCAGGGTGGCCAACATGGAAAAGACACCGGTCAGGGAGGTAGACAAGGCTAGTATCCCTAGCCCCTTGGCCCCGTGTGCTCTTGTGACTAAAACCCAGAAGATGGCCGACCCGGCGCGATTGAGAATCTCCGCGACCGACCGCGCAATGGTGTTTTGTGCGATGCGTTGCAATGTGTTCATTCTATTGCCTGTGAGCTAATGCTATGAGCTGTCGGCTGATGCAAGAAGGAAGCGGCTCTGGTTCGCGTTCTGCGGCCTGCTCCATTGCGGCCTCCTGTTCTTGCAGTGTCGCCAGGGTCAGCCCCAAGGCTGCTACAATCCACATAGTGCTCATGAGTGCCAGCGACTGCTTGTACGCATAGTCGCTAGTGGCCATTACCAGCATGGCCGCCAATCCCGAAAAGAGGCCGACGGCGGAGGCCCAGTGGAGCTGGTCCTTAGCCCGCAGCCCCATTCGCATCCCATTCAGCAAGGCGGCCATGAGCCAGAGAAAGAGGCCCAGCCCCACAAGCCCGAGCTCCCCTGCGAACAGTAGATACAGGTTGTGCACCGGTGCCACTCGGGTGAAAGGGTCGCTCGGATCAAAGTAAGTATCCAGCGCCTCCTTGTAGTTGTTCAGGCCCACGCCCAGCAGCGGGTGATCACGGATCACGCGCAAAGCCACCTCTGCTGTGGTAAGACGCGACATGGTAGCACCAAAGTCAGGCGACACCATCCGCCTGTAGATCGTGGGCCCGAAGGCCACCACAATTGCCAAAAGCAATACCACAGCCCAACCTTTCCCGCGCCTCTCGGATCCCTCCCCTCGGCGACGGCGCTTGGCCACCCACCCGACCATGAGGGCGAAAGCTAACCCAACCCATGCGCTCCGTGACAAAGTCAATACCATCCCCAAGAGCCCCATTCCCGTCGTCAACAAGTAGAAGGTGCGCCGCTTTTCGCTGTTCAGTGACAGGAAAATGCCAGTGGGAAGGAGCAGCACAAAGTAGCGACCGAGGGTATTGGCGTGGCCCACTGTCCCTCCAGGCCTGCGCACCAGCGACACATCCTCTTCAGGGTGGAAGAACTCCGCTTTGGTCTGTTGGCCAAAGAACCCCAAGCTCAAGCCCGTTGCGTTTTGTAGTAAGACAATCACTCCCTGCAGTGCTGCGCCCAGCAGGAGCACCCCCAGCACGAACTGCACCTCCTCGCGGTCACGCACGGTGTTCACCAGGTACAGGAACAAAACAAGGATCTTCGACATCTGCCAGATATCCAAGAGCGTGAGGAGGGGTTTCGGTGCCCACACCGCTGACAGCGCGCCCAAGCAGAGCAGCGCCGCGTAGGGGACCGTCACCCTCGGAAACAGGCGTACTCGCTCTTGTCGCAGACCGCTCGCCAACTCAATCAGCCAGGCGGCGACGAGCACCACCAGACAGATGTCGGGAAATGCGATGACCAAGCCCCGTGTGCCGGCCGCCTCTGGGTGGTAAAGGAGGTGCACATCCGCGTTCAGCGGAACACTAAACACCATCAAGGCCAACAAGAAGCGCCGCAGATTGCCGGTGAGCGCCCCGACAAAGGGCAACATGAGCCCGATCGTGGCGAACATTGCCCACTTCGGCTCCAGGCCCAAGGCCAGGAGTCCGAGCCCCCCTATGGCGGCGCCCCCTGCGAGCGCCATCAAGAGGCCACCACGGGCCGAGTGTGGGGTCAGCACGTATGTGGTCGAGTGTGACATCGCTTCTCCCACGCCCACCTTAGAAGCGACTTCCTATGGACGTGCCCTTCTTCCGATTAAGGACGACGCCCAGCACACGCACCTTTGCTGCCATCAAGCGTTCGATAACTTCGCGTGCCACCTCGGTGCGCGTATGCCCGGCCCACACAACTAGCACCACACCATCGAGCCATTGCCCAACGCGCAGCGCATCCACGCTGGACACTGCTGGTGGCAGGTCCACCACTACCCGACTGAACCGATCACGAAACTCGTCGAGCAGACGATGCATGCGGGCACTCGTCACCAACTCCGGACCCATCGCCGAAGGGGTGCCGGCAGGGATGACCTTTAGCCGGCCCTCATTGACCAAGCGAACCGCCTTAGGCCAGGCAACAGTCCCGGAGAGTACCTCCGTGAGGCCAGGCGTGGGAGCCAGCCGGAGCATGCGGGCAATCCCCGGCATCGCCACGTTGGCATCCACCAGCATAATGCCTTTGCCAAGGAAATCCCCCTTTGGCTGGGTGCCGGGCTGTTCGCTCCCCCCGTTCCCATTGCCGTTGTGATTCACGTACCCACCAGCCATTGAGAGTGCCAGGAGCGAGGCAACCGTAGTGGCCCCAGCACCTGGACAGCAGGCAGTTACCCCAACGGCATAGACCCTCTGCAGCCCGCCGAGGAGCTCGATGTTTTCGCGCAGGGCGCGTACCTCCGCCGCCAAGCCCGGGGGCACATCTAATTCCACTTTTGCTGCTGGGGCGCTCTGCACGGTCTGCCGGTACTCGATGGGGTCCACCCGCTCGGACGCCTGTGCCTCCTCCAGGATGTCTCTTATCACACTCATGGTACCTCCCTCTGCCTGATCTCGTTAGGCCAGCCGATGCACAATGCTCGCGGAACCGGCCAGTGCCCCCACGTCTATGCCCTGAAACGGATATGTATCCTTCCTTTGGTGGATCTCGACCACACGGGGCACCGCACCGGCTGTGTCCTCTCCACTAAGGAACCCCTCACGCTCCAACCGCCGCAACAAGCTGGCATCAACGTAGGTCCTATCCATGATAAAAGCATGCAGCAATGCATTGTCGCAAATGCAGTTGATGAGCCGCGGAATGCCCGTTGAAAGTCGGTACACCTCCGCCACCGCGTCTGGGGTGAACAGGCGCTGCGGCGCCCTCGCGCCAGCCACCCTGAGTCGGTGCACGATGTAGTCGCCCACTTGGTTGGGTGACAGTGGTCGGAGTCGGCAGCGCACCGTCACTCTCTGTCGGAACTGGCGCAGTTCCGGAAGGCGCAGAGTGTCCTCAAGAGGCGGCTGCCCCACAAGAAGAATCTGCACCAACTTGGTGTTGGAAGTCTCCAGGTTCGTGAGGAGCCTTATCTCCTCCAAGGTCTTTGCGCTCAGGTTCTGTGCTTCGTCCACAATCAGCAATGCATTGCGCTTGCACTCAAAATTCCGGATGAGAAATTGATAGAGGTCCAGGAGCATCTCGGCCCGGTTCTCGCACCTAACCTGCACACCGTAATCGCGGCACACGTAGCGGAGCAGATCTTCCGCTTCCAGGGTGGTGTTGAATACCCATGCGCTGACGGCCTGCTCGCCCAGGTGATGCAGGAGCGTGTGCAACAGGGTGGTCTTGCCGGTCCCCGCCTCTCCGATCACAACGATGAGTCCTTTGCGCATCTTGACCCCGTACATCATGCGCGTCAGCGCCTCCTGGTGATCCGAACTGGGGAAAAGGAATCGCGGGTCCGGATTCACGTCAAAAGGTATCTCTTTCAAGCCAAAGTGTTCGGTGTACATTGCCTGATCCTGTTATTGACCCCGGGGCCTCATTCCTCTTCATCTCTTGGGAAGAGTTCAGAGACGGGTAACTCAAAGATGCTGGCTGCCCGCCGTTTGAACTCCTCAGTGGGTTCCACGCGATTGTTCTCCACCATCGAAAGATAGGGGGCGCTGCACCCCAGGAGATAGGCCAGCTCGTACTGTTTGAGGCCAGCTTCCCAACGCTTCACCTTGAGCAAATTCCTTGCGCGGACCATGGGGCGCTTTGGACGCGGCAGCACGCGCCCGTCAAGCGGAACACCTCCCATCCCAACCTCAACCCTTGACTTCTTCTTCTCGTCCATGGCTCCACATCCTTCGTGCATAGTCTCTCACACCGCCACTTGTCACCCCCGAGTGCCATTGGTCCCCACGGGTTGCTCTGCCATGGGGTGAGCTCCTCCTATCCGCTTCCCAGGGTTGCTGCTTCCGAGGAGGAGGAATTCACTCTCTGCCAGAGAAGCCAACACTGGGAAACCCAAGTCGCGACGTACGTCTTCGACACTGTCAATGGACCGGTCCAGGGATTCGGCAAAGAAAGCAGACCCCACTGCTACCACACCGCCCAGCAGTAGGCTCACGAGGAGGTAGAGCGGGCGGTTGGGGCGAGCAGGCGCATGAGGCGGCACCGCCGGGCTGACCACTTTAACCTGAACCAACTGATCCTGGCGCGAGGCAGCAAGTCGCGCCTCCTCCCGCTGCTTGAGCAGAATGGAGTAGAGTTCCTGCGTCTCCTTGATGCCTCGCGAGATGCGACTCAGCTCGTACGCATTCACGGCGAAGCGCTTGAGCTGTCCCTGCACTTCGGCAATTTTGGCCTCAAGCGATGCCTCCTCCGCACGCAAAGCCCGCAGGTTAGTCTCTTCCTCGGCGATAATCTCCCTCAATTCCTGGCGCAGCTTCTCCTGCACCAGCGCCACCTGTCTCTCCGCAGCCACCAGCTGGGGATGACTGGCCGTATAGCGCTGACGGAGACGGTTCCGCTCCAGCTCCAGGCTCAGCAGCTCAGCTTTCAGCCGAGAGAGGTATTCCTCACGGCTTGGGCTATCGCTGGTCTCGGTGCTGGGGATGACGACTGCGCCGTTGCCCGCCAGACCCTCGCGGAACACGCGGAGTTTTGACTCCTTGCCGATGCGCTTGGTGCGGACCTCAGTGAGGGCCTGGTCAAAGTCGGCCAGCTTCTTGTAAAGGATTTCCGCTTCGCCTTCCAGCACGACCATCCCCTCACGGCGCTTAAAGTCCGCCTCGCGGCGCTCCAGCTCATCCAGCTTCGCTGCCGCCATTTTGATCTGCTCGTCAAAGAAGGCGTAGGTACGCAGATCTTTGGCCAGCTCTGCGCGGTGCCGAGCGTACTGCTCCACGATGCAGTTGGCGATGAGGGCAGCTCGTTTGGGATCGCTGTCTGCATAGGTGACCTGCAAGAGGTTGGTCTCCTTGGTCTGCTCCACCTTGAGCCCCTTTTGCACCGCGGCGACCACCTGCGCAAAGCGTGCGCTATCGGCGGCAGTGCCGGCGGGATTTGCCAAACCGAGGACCTTCACCACGCGCTCTGCGATGGGCCGGCTTTTCAGAATCTGCATCTCTGCCGCAATCTGGTCGTAGTTGGAGCGCCGCAACCACCAATTGAGCTCGATGATGAGCGTCTTCTCTGCGTCCTTCTCCCAGTCCACCATGATCGTCGAGGTGGCATGATACACAGGGCGCATGACCAGCACGCCCACCGCCATGGTGGTCACGGTGGAAGCGAAGAGGAGCAGCATCATCTTCTTGCGTTTGCACAGCACCCTCAGCACTCTACGCAGCGACACCGAGCGATCGCTTGCACGCGTTTCCATGATTGACTCCTTTGTGTGACTTTTCTCCGCTGGTGACTCACTTCCATGCCCGCGACCAGAACACCGAGCGAGCGTACAAATCCAGCGGCGGGATCACCGTGTCATAGACCTGCGTCATGAAGGTGCGGATGTTGCCGATAAAGGTCTTTGGCACGTAGACGATGTCATACGGCCTGACTTCGAGGTCAGGGCGCGGATCCTTGCGCGCAAGGGCCTGAGTAAGGTCGGAGCGGGTAGCCGAGACGCGCTTTTCGTCCAGCATGCGAATCAACATCACGCTGCTCAAATTGGCTTCGTTGGTCGGTCCACCCGCGGTGGCGATAGCGCGCAACAGGGTCATGTTGCGCTGCACCACATAACTGCCCGGGTTGCGCACTTCGCCGAGCACGTACACAGTGTTGCCGCCGAACTGTTTGACGGTCACTGTAACCTCAGGCTCCAAGAGAATCTCCGCGTACTTCTGGCTTATCAGGCGCGCCAGCTCCATGGGGGTCATGTCTGTGACCCGAATATCGCCGATGCGCTGGAGGGTGATGCGCCCGTCAGGCCTGACGGTCACTTCCGTATTGAATTCCTCGTTGTTGAAAAACTTGATCTCGAGGACGTCGCCGTAGCCGAGGCGGTATTCCCTCTCCTGCTCGGGCGCAGGGGGCTGGGGTTTGGCCACATAAACGTCGCCCGCAGGTCGCGGTTCAGCGGACGCCTCGGGAGCTACACGCGGCCTGACTGCACATCCGACCAGCAACACCAACATCAGCCCCCACGCTGGCAACCCGCAGCGCAAGAACCAGAGTCTCCTCATGATGCACCTCCTGAACCCAACCACGCTTTGCGTTGGCACAGACCAACAGAGCGCGGCAGCTCATTTCACCAACTGCATCGTCTGCGTGAGCTTGACTCCTGCAGACTCCAGCACGTACACGTACACGCCGCTGGGCACGAGGGTGCCCCGATCATCGGTGGCGTCCCAGCGCACCTCGTGCCGCCCCACCTCAGTGTATCCCTCGACAAGCGTTCGCACCAGTTGCCCCTGAAGGTTGTAGATCCTCAGAGTCACTGGGGCTGCCTCTTTCAGCTCGAACGCAATCCAGGTCACTGGATTGAATGGGTTAGGATAGTTCTGAGCCAATGAGGCCCTTTCCGGCACGGTGACCACCGGCGAGAAAATCGGTCCGTGCACCCGCACGCGCCCGGCAAAGTCGATGTCCGCCAGCATGTAGTAGTAGGCTGTGTCGGGAGCGGCATTGCCGTCGTGGTACACATACTCGTGGCGTTCGGAGGTGGTGCCGGCGCCTCGAATGAGCTCCCGGTTGATACGGGCATACGGACCGTTCTCAGCCGTAGCACGGCGCACCTCGAAACCTCGGTTTTCGGTCTCCGACTGGGTGACCCATGTCAGCCGGACGCCTCCATTGACGCGCGTAGCCTGAAAGGCGACGAGTTCTACGGCCACCACCGCGTCCGTCGTCGCCCACGTGGGGAAATCCACGCTGCCAAAGTCGCCACTCAGTTCGACTATGGCAAGCTCCGAATCGCCCCAGTAGGTGGCCGTCGCCACGCTGGAATCATTCCAGGCGCGGCAATAGATCACGGCCCCATCCACCAAGAGCTCGTGAGTGAGCTGCGTGGTGAATTTTCCCTCGTGCGGGTTAAACGGGAATCCGGCTCCGGCAAAGGTCGTCCCGAGCAGCACATCGTCGTCGGTCGGGTTGCCATTCTCGTCGGGCACATCGTTCTGGCCGTCCGGCCCAGCATAGATGATCTGAATGAGATCGCCGTAGCCGTCAAAGGCAGAACCTTGCAGCCACTGGCCGAGCTCATCCTGGACGCCGCTGACGCAACTGATGTCAACGGTGCCTGCCCATGCCGTGGCAATCATGCCGCATAGCATCCCAACCGTCGCGTAGAAGACTACTCTTCCACACATTGCACTTCCTCCTCTCTCTGCTTCACACCTCAGTGCACATTTCAACTTTTACGACCCTGGAAACGGATGTGGACATCTCCAGGCTCGCGGTTCGTTGCCGTTGCGTCGATGAAGCCAATACCCCTTTCCCGGCTCAAGTCGCAGGTGGGTGGTGTCACTCCCCGCGGCGTTGAGCCATTTCCCATCCCACTGGGTTCCGGTGCCGTCCACCAACCAGGCCACCTCGTAATGATCGCCCTCCCAAGCCATGACCCGATCAGCGTCCCGACTGTTGGTGGCACCTGTTAGGACACCCTGCTCCCATAATCCAGTCGCCGTGAGGGAGATGCTGACGGGGTAGCTACAACCCACGAGGTTTAACCCTGGGTTCACGGTCAGGACGCGCTCGCTATCGGCTGGTACCTCGCCGAGAAGGTACAGGCAGGTCGTCTGATGTCCTGTTCGGATATCGACCCAGAAGCCCTCTCCCACCTCCAGGGTCATGTCGCTCAGGGCCGTTCCATCTTCGTTCAACCATTTACCGTCGTAGGCAGTCCCAGTGCCACCGACTAGCCATGCGATCTTGTATCCAGAGCCTGTCCATTTCATGATCCTGTCAGCAGTCAGTGCATTGCTTCCTCCTGTGAGGCTCTGGCCGAGGACGGTGGCAATGTCACCGCTTGCTGGCAGTAGGGGCAGAGACACCAGGGTCCGTCCCGTGTGCAGACTCAGAGGGAAAATGCCCACTCTCCGCCGCAGGGGGTGGTGCTGCTGGGCCCGCACTGCCTCCACCACATAGTAGCGCGCGCCTGCACCTTCGGCCGCCGCTCCCTTATCCACAAATTCCGCCGTGCCGAGCTCTACCAACGGCGTTTGTGGTTCGAAGTACGGAGTATCACCGCGATACACCCGATAGTATTGAGCATCCGGTAGCACATTCCAGCTCACAACTACGTCTACACCGGACAATGACATGTGGGGCTGCAGCTCTGAGGCGTCGCTCTGCACGCACAATAGGACCACGTACATGCTTGCTGCACCGCCTGCTGACCCGTTACAGCCCAAGACCACCGTTTCGCCCGGCTCGTAATCTCTGGTGCCCTCCCAAATGCGAAAATCGCTATTGCCGGCGTCGCTTACTTCAATGCGGGAGGCAGTCTGGACGAAGTTGGTGGTCAGCCAGGAAGGCGGCGTCACCCGACTGTCGTGGACTATGTACAGCCGCGCCCGCCGCAGCAAGGAAAAAGAGATCTGAAGCTGCATATCGAACTTGTCATCGTTTTTCGTCTTTATCCACAGAAGCCCCTCATAGGCATCCGGGATGTAGGTAATCTGGTAGCCCCGGTCGATGTAGTATTGGTCTCCCACGCCGAGCGCGGCCACTACATACTCCTGCGGCGTCAGATCCGCAACGGTGCCGCAATCCACGCCGGCAACGCCCGAGACCTCAGCTGAAAAGAGGCTCTCGTTGCCCGAACTGTCATACGCGCTCACCGCGAAGTAGTAACGCATCCCACGAGCCAGGTCTGGAACCGTCACGCTTGTGACCTTTCCCACGTCCAGGAGCCACAGATAGTGATGGGAACTGGTTCCGTAGTAGAGCCTGTAGCCAGCCAGATCAGGTTCTGTGCTGGCCTCCCAAGTGACGCGTAAGGAGGCACTGCTGGCAACGTCCTGGCCCGCACCATGCTCAGGCCACAAGAGCACGCCGGTAAGCGAAACCACCTTTCCTATCTGTGCCACCACTTTCCACAACCTCTGCGCGCTCATCGCCTTGGTTTGACTCCACGAAGAAGAAATTATTAACCACGAGTTCAAAAAAAACCTTCCGTTCCACGCTCTATTGACGGTCACCCAAGTCTACCTGTACCAATCTGCGCATCCGCTTCACCTGCCCATGCTGGGCTGGGCTACGGTGGGCTGAGCCACCGTAGCCTTCACCCTCTCATCTGTGACCTGCCTGCTTCCCCGCGCTTGCTACCTGGTGAGCACGATCTTCTTGCTCACTTCGATGCCGTTCACGCGCATCACGCAAAAGTAGGTGCCACTCGGCAAGAGCTCGCCAGCCTCGCCTTTCCCGTTCCACACCAAGGCGTGGTATCCTGCACTCATGGTCTCGTCGGCCAGACGCCGCACCAGCTGACCCGCGGCATTGTAGATGCCCAGCCACACCCGCCCCTCAGCCTTCACCTGGAAGCGGATCGTTGTTTCCGGGTTGAAGGGGTTCGGGTAGTTTTGGTGCAGCTCATAGTCCATCGGCACTGAACTGGATGCCACCGAGATGGGCCCGTGGAACCGTACGCGGCCGCGATAGTCCACGTCGGCGAGCTTGTAGTAGTAGCCTTTCGCGGGATCGACCTCACGGTCCACGTAACTGTAGGTGTTTAGCCCGGTGGCATTACCCGCGCCCGGAATGAGGGTTTTGTTCGCTTTGATGAAGGGCCCTTCTTCTGCTTCGGCCCGGTACACGTCAAAGCCCATGTTCTCCGTCTCGGAGGCAGTAGTCCAGCGTAGATGGACCTGGGCATCGTGCCAAACGGCCGAGAAGGAGAGCAACTCCACAGGCACTGGGTTTTCCATGTAGCCAAAGTCTGCCTCGTCATAGTCCTGGCCCTCGCCGAGTTCAACCACCAAGGGGTCGCCTGCCGTGGTGAGGATCGGGGGCAGGCCGGCGAAGTTCACGGGTAACGTCGCGTCCACCACGTCGACGGTGTACACACCCGCAACAAGGCCGGTGAAGCGGTACCAGCCATGCTCCTCTTCCTCTGTGGCAGGGTTATCACCGGTGATGGTGAACGTGGTCATCCCCTCCTCGCCGCTCCGCTGCAACACCACTTTGACCCCATCGATGCCCTGCTCGCCCTCGTCCTGAGTGCCGTTGCCGTTGGCGTCGTTCCACACCAGGTCGCCAATGGAGCCGAGGCCGACGACCGGCAGTTTTAGCGCACAGACAACCCACACGCCGCTGGCTGAGCGCTTGCCGTAGGGGCTGTCGGACTGCGACTCGATCTGAAGCGCTAACCAGGACGCGTGCGCAGGCACCTCAATGCTCATGGCCAAATTGTCCCATTCTGCACCGTTGACCGAATGGAACGGGTCGGTGTCCTCGCCCGCGACGGTGCTAGAGGAGTTGTCATAATCCACCGCTCCTGGCGCGTCCACGATGCTGCCTGCCGGAATCGCGTCGCCGCCGACCTGGTACCAAAGGCCGTTGGCCTCGTCTTCTTCCACACCCCCCACCATCAAAAGCAGCTCCGTCTCGCGGTTGACGAGAGCAGGAACGAAGCTGAACCGCAGTAACTGACTGGTGGGATGGAACTTGGAGAAAAGGAAATAATCCACACCATCGGCGATCGACACCGTCGCCAGCGGCAGGTCGGGAGCGCTGTATACCACCAAGATGCCACCTCCGAATGCCCGTCCGGATGAACCCAGCAGGCCAGGGTCAAACCCGGACAGCGTGACGTTATGGGTTCCAGGGGTGATCATGGAGGTGATATCAACCCGATAACTGAAGCGGAATCGTCCTGCGATGGCCGTCGTCATCCCGATCAACTGCCCAACAACGGTGATGGGCGCGGAAGCATCGATCTTCACGGCGATCTCTGGGTCGCCTATGTGATTGGGGGGAGAATCACTGTCCTGGCCCGCCCAATACAGGTATGCGGCCTCCACCGTTGCATCCGGCGGCACGGTAATCGTGAAGCTCCCACTCCCTTCGACCATCCCAACGCCGCCCGCAACGAGAGCGACATGCCCGGTAATTGGCGGCAGGGTCACCTGCATGTAATCGTCCCCGTCGAGTTCCTTGGCACAGATCCGCTCACTTCTGGCCAGCAAGGCCAGACCAGCCACTATCCCCATTCCCAGCATTCCCCAAAGGAATGCAGTGTTCCTGTGTTTCCTTGCCGCACTCATGCTTGGCCCTCCTTCTTTCTACTTCGTGGATGCCGAGCGCGTGGTAGAAATGAGTCGCCCGAACTCGCCTGCACGCCCAGCCCTCCACCCCCCAAGACCTCCAATCGGGCACTCTTGGGGCATCTTCGTTACAGACATCTAACCCTCGAAGCTCCAACCGTGTTGTTCCAAGGGCCTGCTGTCCTCCAGCACGGCCCTCCGTGCAATTGTTCTCTTTTCTCTGCCAGCAATTCCCGCCTCCTGTCTCATTCTTTCAGCTGCCTCTCTACTCTGCGATGCCCCTGCATCTATGTGAAACCACGATTGTTCTCCTTGCCTTCTTGCTCTATTCCTGGCTCTGGATGTGCACCTGATCTCTCTCGTCGGCCGCCGTTCCTGCCCGCTGGACAATCGTCCGCGCGGGCAGGGTGACGGCGTGAGCTTGGTTCCGAAGAGAGCCCTGAGACTTTTGACTTTGCCAGCTTTTGCGGTGTGTGCACCCTGCCGGACAACGTCTCGATACCTCTGGTCTCTCTTACGCTTCCATCTGCGCGCCATCGCGATGTCAGGGAAACATCCTGGCCGCCTCACTCCGGCCGAGGGATGTCTCCGCCACAGGTCCCCTGTTGTGGGGGCTCCTCTTTGTGCATCACGTAGGTCACGTAGATGTTGCTCCGGTCTTCCCGCAGGAACATGGCCGAGCTGCTGCGACAGAATGCAACGAGTTTCGGCGTTGCAGTTCCTGGGGTCCTCACATCGTAACGCTTGAAGCGCTGCTGTGAGGACGGTGACTCTGCTGTGTGAGGGCGGAACCTGGCTGCTTGAGGTGATCTAGCGCTCCAACTGAACCAACCCATACCCAAGACCCCAGCACCCAAGAGCGCGATCGCCACCGCTAAGTTGTCCATGTACGCTCCTCCTCGTGGGGGATGTACGAGCGGACCTTGCGATCTTTTCGCCCAAGGCGCCGCGGACCGCTCTGTCCGAGGTCTGGCGATGCAGTGCACTGTTTGTCTGGGCGCTAGCCGGAAATGAACCTCCGCGTCCCTCACACCTCACCATGGATCATTTCGGCCGCGTTCGCTCACCTCCTTTCGTTCGTTTGCTCTCGTGCAGCCCATGATTTCAATGCTTCCCCCAGCCCTTAGGGCCGCTCCCCGTCCCCTGCCTCAACGCACCAGGACCATCCTGCGCGAGGCGGAAAAAGAGTTCACCTGCATTGTGCAGAGGTAGATCCCGCCCGGCAGCGCCGTTCCCAAGTAGTCAGTCCCATCCCAGGCCACGGTATGGACCCCGGCACGCAAGTGCTCCGCAACTAAGGTTTTCACGGAGCGTCCAAGCACGTCGTAGATCTTGACCGTCACGTGGCCCTCCTCTGGCAGCGAAAAGGTAATGCGGGTGGTGGGATTGAACGGATTCGGACTGTTCTGCTCCAACGCATAGCCACCCGGCAAGGCACTGACAGTCAGCTCGACCGGACCATGCATGGTGCGCCGACCACGGAAGTCTACGTCTGCCACCCAGTAGAAGTACCGGCGTCCAATCTGCACCTGCGCGTCGTCATAGGTGTACGTGTGCCTCTCACTGGTTGTCCCGGCGCCCGAAATGAGTTCCGCGGTCAACTTGACGCGGTCGGCATGGCCGTCCTCGGCTCGATACACCTCGAAGCCCAGGTTCTCTGTTTCGCTCTGCGTCTCCCAATGCACGCGAGCACAAGCCCCCACCTGGACGGCCTGCAAACCGAGCAACTGCACCGGCACCAGTTCGTCGTTATGCACCGTGCCAGCACCAAAAACACTGTCCTTGCCCGGTTCGCCAAAGTCGTGAGACACCGATTCTTCCAACCGGGCAATCACCTCGACTGGGCCCCATCCCGGATAACGGCTGAGTAGCAGCGCGGCTGAGCCAGCCACGTGAGGTGCAGCCGCCGAGGTACCGGAGAAGAGCCCGCCACCGGTGTACACCGAGACGCTGGTCGGCCCCATGAGGTCAGGCTTGATGCGGCCATCGTAGGTGGGACCCTGGGAGCTGTAGTAAGCCTGGGGTCCACTGTTCCACTGGCTGGCAGGAACCGCCCCTACTGTCAGCGCACTTGCCGCGTCACCGGGAACCAAGACGCTGCTCGCCTGATGACGGTATTCGAGTGTGTAGTAGTTGGTAAACAGCGTCAGCTCGTGCGACCCGCTGGCATTGGTCTTGCGAACTCGCACGGCCACCTCCACGGAACGGTCCATGACCACCGACAGGTTCTCCACCGGCCACTGGCTCCCGGTCTGTCGGGTTGTCGATGAGTCATAGGGCACCCATGTGCCACTGCCCGTGTCATAGTAGTAGAGGAAAAGGTCGTAGTCCTGGTCGGACAACCACCAATCGTTCCATGACAGGTAGACGCCGACCGATGCTCCCACGTTGACCACCCCGAGGCTGTTGAACTCATCAATGCCGCCGCCTTCGGCAAAGTTGTGCCAGCCATTTGCGTCGCTATCCATGAACTGCGCGCGGTAATGGCGAAGGGCATGGTTGCCTGCGGCGTTGACCCAGACGATTCCATGGGCAAAGGCCGCATCCACAATGCTGCAGATGGGCCCGGTGCCATCCAGAGGGCCGGCGTTCGGCCAGCACATGGAGTGGTTGATCACTCGCACCCCCCTGGCAATGCAGGAATCCACCGCCTCCGCCAGATCCAGATCGTCGCCGATCTTCATCAGGTAGAGCTCACTTTCCGGAGCCATGTCATGGACTACCTCGGCCACCATGGTGCCGTGCGTGGTCCCGCCAATGTCGGTGCCGGTAAAGTCATCCACGTGAACGTCGGTTGGGAGCTCACCGTGGGCAATGGCCTCGGCGAGGCTGCCAAAACCAGCGTCGATGACCGCCACCCTAATGCCCGCACCGGTCCAGCCGTTGGCATGGTAACCGTCGGCGTTGGTCAAGGACACCCCTTCGCTGGTCACTAGTTCCAGGGGTCGCAGCGGCTCTCTGAGGGAACGAACCCACCCCGCCTCCGCGGCCAGGCGTCCCAACTGGTCCAGAGGAACGGCGATTCTTGCGTGCTGCCCCCGGCTCTTGATGACCTCCGCACCGTAACCCATAAGCATTGGCTTCACGTCCAGGGCGCTTCGGTCGAACTCCGCCACCACGACAAACCGACCGTTCTGCAGCTCAAGCCCATGCCGGTGAGCCCACCGCTCCACTTCTTCCAAAGAAGCACGCGAAGAGAGTTGGACAGCCTCCAGCAAACGCCCGGCCAGCAATGGCTGCCCCTGCTCCTTGAGTTGCCCCCCATCGGCGACGGCATTCCGAGCCGGCGCTCCTAACCACACCAGCACCACGCCCGCGAGCCCCAGTTGTCGTGCAGTCGACCTCATCTCCGTTCCTCGCGTGGGTTTGGCCATTGTCGACTAGCGCGTAAACGCCATCTTCCTGCTCGCGCGATAGCCGTTCACCGTCAGCGTGTACACGTACAGGCCAGTGGGCACCAGGTTCCCTTGGTTGTCGGTGCCATCCCAGCTGACCTCGTGTCTGCCGGCGGTAAGCTCACGTTCCACTAGGGTTTTCACCTCCTGCCCGAGCATGTTGAACACCCGCAGGGTGGTGAAGCCAGCGTCCTGCAGACAGAACGCGATGGTAGTCGTAGGGTTAAAGGGATTCGGGTAGTTCTGCTCTAGCGCATAACTGCGCGGGGCAGTGCGCACCGTAACTGAGACAGGTCCGTGAAAACGCATGCCCCCGCGAAAGTCCAGGTCCGCCAGGCGGTAGAAGTACGTCACGCCTTCCTTAACCTCGGTGTCCTCGTACCGGTAAGCATGCCGTTCGTTGGAGGTGCCTGCACCTTTAATCAGCTCCCTGGTAATGCGCGCATAAGTGCCTCGCTCCCCTTCGGCCCGATAGAGGTGAAAGCCGAGGTTATCGGTTTCGCTCTCCGTCTGCCAGGTGAGCACCACTTTGCCGATCTCACTGGTCGCCTGAAAGCTACTCAGCTCAATGTCCACCAGCAGGTCACCATAGTCTTCCACCTCCCCATTGTCGGCCATGCCGGTAGGGAACTGCGTGCCTACAGGTTGCCGGTCCAACCGTGCTCGTAACCACGTAGTGCCAAGGGGTTGGCCGGCCAACCATTCGGGCGCGCGGAACACTGCTCGTCCCACGCCTGTGCTGACAAGAACGGTATCGACGACCAGCTCCTCCGGATGTTCCCATGAGCCGCTTCGGTCCCAGTCGATCCAGATGTGGAGGTAGGCCGGCTGCTCCTCGGAAATGGCGCCGCTGGCGTTCCATTCGATGGCGGCATAGTCGCCGGGGGAGAAACTCCCTCCGTTGATGAATGGGCCCTCTGGAGCCTCCGAGTAGCCGAGGAAGTTGATTCCGTCGTCGTACTCATCCAGATCGATTTGCTTCGTGTCCAGCTCATCGCTCACCCCGGAACCCAACCAAATGTCCCCGATGACATGCACCGCTCCGTCGTTAATCCAATGGCTCGGATAAGTCGTATCTGGCGCGTCGCCAAAGTCAAGCAGGAGGGGCTCGTCTACTGGTGCTGTGGTCGGGTCATAGTCCTCCACTTCGCCGTTCAGGGCTGCGCCTGTGGGTTGGCCACTGGTATTGTCGTCGTCGACGCGGAAGCGCGACCAACTTCCCCCAGCTACTGCGTTCTGGGGGACTGAAAACTCAACCACGTAGACACCCGCTCCGGACACTGGGTACCCAGTAAAAAGAGTCTCGCCCTCGTCGCCCCAATCCCCGTCAGCGTTCCAATCGTACCATGCATGGAGGTAGGCGGTGTCCGCGCTGCCACTCACCGTGATCCGCACTGCACCAAACCACCCAGGCCGATAGGGGAGCTGATAGGGGCCGCCTCGCACGGGCGAGGAGCCCAGAAATTCCACGCCGTCCTCGTCGTCCACACCAGCAGTATCGCCATCAACCGGCTGCCCGTCCCATTCAGCGTCCCTTGCTTCCCCCATCCACACATCACCCAACAAATGGCGGGCACCGTTACTGCTCAACAGCGTGGGATAGGTGGGGTCTGGAGCATCACCAAAGTCAGAACAACGGCAAGCCCCGGCGTCGATGGTAAAGTTGTTCTCGCCCTCGCTCAGAGTGATGACACCTGTGAGTCCAGTGTATGGGTCCACATCGGAATCCACCTCGTCATTGTTTCCCTGGTCCTGCCGCGAGAAACCGTACCCCGGCGGCAAAACGAACTGAAGCCGATAATTCCCCGGTTGCAGGTCGTAGAAGGCATACAAGCCGTTCGCGTTGGTCCAGGTGGTATCCAGGGGCTGGCTATTTTCCGAAAGAAGGTACACGGCGACCCCTTCGATGCCTGGTTCGCCCTCCTCCTGGATTCCGTTGCGATTAATGTCCATCCAAACGCGATCGCCCAGCGCAGCGTCCAACACGATGACCAGGAATGCCACTCCCCGGTTGCTGTTGCCGTCGTTGCGACATCCCTCGACCCAGCGGACCTTGACCGTGTCACCTGGCTGGGGATTGTCAGACCCTAACAAAGCCCTCGGGATAACCGCCTCGATTACATAGGTGGCATAGCCACATTCAAGGTCGTTTCCGTCCGCTTGGCCGTCATGGTTGAGGTCGTACTGGTAGTAGGCGGTTTGCACACCATCGCTGGCATCCCCTAATTTGGTGCCGGAGAAATCAGCAGCGAGGGGGTCAAAATTCGTGTACTCTTTGTGCGCAGTCGTCGCGTACTTGTCGCAGCTGGTGTACCAGTCGCTGTTGCTGGTACGGTACAATCCGCTCCCCACCTCGTTGTCGTGCATAACTGCAGAGTATGACCCTTCCCAAGGTATGGGTTTCTGCTCATGAACAATGTCCACGCCAAAGTCATAGCGCCAGTTGTCTCCGCCCGTGGTACGGAGCGGATTCAGGCCCATATCGAGGGCCAGATCCCCAGGTCTAATCCAGATGTTCAAGCCGCTGCGTGTCTCGTGGATGCCACCAATCTGAGGACCAGGACATGAGGTCACCACCGCGATGTAGAAATTCTGCGGATCCACGCTTGCATAGTATGCCTCCACGTCGTACGGCTCCGAGCCCGAGGGCCATTGACCCCAGTAGTCCGCATGTCCTGAAACCGAGGTGGAGCTCCAGTATCCGTACCAATCGCTGCCGTAAGAGCTCGAATCAGGGATGAGCATCTCCAAGCCCGGTGGGCGAAGGGTTGGCACGAAGCTGGACAGGTCAAACGGCCGCCCCGTAGGCGGATAAGAGTGCCCCCCTTGCGGAGGCACAACGCCTAACCGCAGGGTTACGCCGAAGTAGTCGCTCAGCAGTGTCCCGACGGTCTGCGCGGTGGCCGCTGGCAAGACGGGCTGCAGAGCCATGAAGACCAGCGCTCCCAACACTATGATCCAGCCCCCGAAGGTCCACACCTCCCGGTGACCGGGAACATACCCCTGCGATCGAAGAAATCTTGCCTTGATAGTATTCACGTCACTCCCTCCCTACACCAGCAGTTTCAATCTGGCTCGGCCAGCCCCTCTCTCCGGCTGGTCACCCGCATGAAATAAACCTCTCGCGTGCTTCTCCACACTCTCAATGAGGCCACCACTTGTCCACCGCACGTATCATTGGCGAAGAAGAAATTATTAACCAACAAGCCGCGGCTACACTTCCTCATAGGCATGCCCTTACGTTCACCGTAGAGCCGGCCGCTCCTTTGCGCTGTCTCGAGAAAGCAACGGCTGACGATTGGGCCAGAGGGGGGAGAACGCAATGAGCGCCCCCCCGCCCTCGACCGACGATGGCTTTGCCCACGCTGAGTCTTCCATCATCCATCCGTGCGCGCAATATTTCCAGCACATGAGGATCACCTTCCCTTCCACACCACATCACGTCCGCTCAGCATTCAGCATGGGCTCCCACGACACCACATCCTCCGCCCCAAGCCATCATTAGCACTCTTTTCCTGGACCTCCCTTCTGCCCACGGTGCTGGAGGTGGTGGGTGCGCCTCCGTTGGGGAGAACGCAACCCACCAGCCTCCCTTTTGGGCGACTCCACAATCCTTCGCTACTTAGCGAAGACGAGTTTCTTGGTCATGCGCATACCCTCTGCCTCCATGACGCAGAGGTACGTTCCGGTGGGCATTACGACGCCATAGTCATCGGTGCCATCCCACCGCACCTCATGGCGCCCGCTGTTCATGGCGCCGTCCACAAGGGTGCGCACCAGACGGCCCATCAAGTTGTAGATCTTCACTTGCACCCGGCTGTCGGTAGGCAGCCGGAAGCCAATGGTAGTGACTGGATTGAACGGGTTCGGGAAGTTTTGCTCCAGCTCGAATCTCTCGGGCGTACGGGGCACCGTAGCTGCCACCGGCCCATGTTCGCCCACATTCCCTTTCAGATCAACGTCGACCACCTTGTAGTAGTAGGTCTGCCCCGCAGTTACCGTGCGGTCCACATACTCGTAGGAGTGCATGACCTGGGTGGTGCCAGCGCCCGGGATGAGCGATGAGGTGATGCGCTCGTAGGGTCCTGCTTCGTGCACCGCGCGCATCACGGAGAAACCCAAGTTCTCAGTTTCGCTCTGGGTCACCCACTGAATCTTGACTCGATCGTTGTAGGCGATCGCCTTGAGCAGATTCATTTCCACAGGCACCTGCCCATCGAGCAGGAAGTAGTCTTCCACTTCGCCGTTCTCGGCAAGACCCACGTAGGAGTCGTAGTCTTTCTCGTACACCCGGAAGCGCGCCCACCCGTCACCGGCTGGGGCACCTTCCGGCACCCAAAATTCGACCACGTAGACGTTTGGAATCGGCACCGCCACATCTACCACGTGCTCGTAGTCGTCATCCCAGTCGCCGTCAATATTCCAATCTATCCATCCGTCCACGTAGGCCACTTGGCGGGGGGTACCGCGCACGGTAATCTGCACGGCGCCCCAAGTGCCAGACACGTAGGGCATTTGGTACGGCCCGCCAGAGGTAGGACTGGAGCCCAGGAACACCACGCCGTCATCCCACTGGTCCATGTCGGTCTGCTTGCAGTCGGTCTCGGCGTTGATCCACCCGCCCAGATAGAGGTTGCCGATACGGTGGCGGGGACCATTATTCGCCAAGTAAGTGGGATACCGCGGGTCAATGGCATCACCGAAGTCAAGCGCCCACTCTTCGCGGTGATAGCCAAAGTCCGCCTCGTCGTAGCTTGTCCCGAACGAGATCTCAATGGGACCCGCTGGGTCATGTCCGGAAGTCAGCGTCATCGCAGGGGGCAGAGTGGTTTCGTCCACGTCTACAAAGTACACCCCTGGGGAGACGTCTGTGAAGCGGTAGGAGCCACTCTCGTCGGTGCTCTCATCCCCCACAAGGACGTCCACCGCCGGATCCAGGGTGCCGCTTCCATCACTGTCGCGGTACAGCTTCAGCACCACCCCTGCGATACCCGGTTCGCCCGCGTCCGGGACGCCATCGCCGTCGACGTCCTCGAACACCCAGTCACCGATAGACCCGGGAACGCCATCCATGCGGAAGTAGGCAGCAGGTTCCTGTCGCGCATACCACCCAGGCCATGTATTGTAGTATTGGGGCACCATGTGGGTGGAAATCCAGTTGCGGTACCCTTGTGGCTCCGGACCTGGATCCCTCACCACACCGGACCACACGACACGCACCGTGTCGCCAGCCGCACAGGCGATGTTGTCGACAATGATGGAATCCGTGACCACGCTGTTCACTGTGGCCCCAGCTGGGATGGAGAGTACTTGCACGTCCTTAAGGCGCGAGCCGTAGTTAAAGATCTCAAACCTGATGGCCGGATTCCCTTCGCTCGGCACGTCGGCCGTGCCGGTGTTTATGATATGAAGCGTGAACGTCAAAGTCTCGCCGCGGAGTACGGTGCCGAAGATGAGCACGTCCGGCCCCAGGTGACCTGCAGTTTCGGCCTGACACTCCAAAAGGTTGTTGCTAAAGTCGGGCGCCTGCGGCTGGGCCACAGCCGAGGTCCCATACCAGCTCGCTACCGCGAGGGCCACTATCACTGCCCACGCGCCCACGGTTGCCCTTCTCTTCACCACCCTTGTTCTCATGACCTGATCTCCTTGCTCACACTCAACCTCTTTGTCCGCCACCGCCGCCAGCGCCGGGGAGACGGCCGGCGCGGTGTACTTTATGCTGTGCCGCCGTCAGAGGTCGTCCCTCTCATAGTCTGGTATGTCTGGACGTCTGCAGCGACACAGCATAAGGTCCACCTCCTCTTGTGACAACCAATGCTCTCACCTCACCTCCTTCCTCCACACTAGCCCTCACACGTTCTTCAGGCGCACGACAAACAGAAGCGTACGTGCGATGATGGCAAGGTCTAACCAAAAGGAACGGCGCCACAGGTAGTTCAAATCTAGGTGGATATTGTCGTGAATCCTTTCGTTCCGCGGGCCCTTCAACTGCCATAGCCCGGTAATACCTGGTTTGACGTTCAATCGCTGTTCTTCCAGGCTGTTGTATTCTTGGACGATATGAGGCAGCTCTGGCCTCGGGCCCACCATGCTCATCTCGCCCTTCAGCACATTGACAAGCTGGGGTAACTCGTCGATGCACAGCCGGCGGAGGACGCGGCCGACCCGCGTCACCCGGGGGTCGCCGTTCCCTTTTGGCCGCCAGTCATAGTCATCCACATTCACATACATGGTGCGAAACTTATAAATCGTGAATGGCTTCCCCTTCAGGTCCCCGTTGCGCCGGTCGAAAAGGTGGCCGTTTCGCCGCTGTGCCCGCCGGCGGTTCTGACCAATGCGCACCTGCTTGAATATCACCGGCCCGGGTGAGTCGGCTTTGATAGCCACTGCCACCACGGCAAACAGTGGCAAGCAGAGCAGCAAGCCGGCGGCGGCCAGGAACACATCCAGAGCCCTCTTTGCAAGCCCGTACAAGCGCCGTGGCTTCAAGTCCGCCAGGCGCTCCAGGGTGGCCCACTTGTCAACTTCGGACCCCAACCTACCGCAGTCGACCAGCTGCCCGACCGATGCGCACCAAATGAAGCCGGGGATCCGGTCCGCCTTGTAGTCCACGAGTTGTTCCAGAAACCGCTTGCTGCACCAGTCCTCTTTCATCTCTTCCTCACCATCCTGCCCTTGCCGCCACCCATCCTCACTTCATCAGCACGAGCCGACGTGAGAGGCGCCTACCATTTACCTCCATCACGCACTCGTAAAGCCCCGAGGGCACTGCGGTGCCCAGGTCGTTGCAGCCGTCCCACTCCCGGCGATATCGCCCGGCTTCCATTCTCTGGTCGACCAGCACGCGCACCAGTTGGCCGAGCATGTTGTAAATGCGCACGGACACGTTGCCGGGCTCTTTCAGGTCAAATTGGATGGTCGTGCTGGGATTGAACGGGTTCGGGAAATTGGGGTGAAGCTGGTACTCTTTGGGCAAGAACTTCCTCACCCCGCTCACAGGCCCGTGAAAACCGCGACGACCTGAAAAGTCCACGTCGGCAAGTCTGTAGTAGTATGTGGAATCGAAATCCACCTCCTGGTCTTCGTACGTGTACGCCCGCCGCTCTTGGCAATTACCTGCCCCAGGGATAAGCTTTGTGGTGATCTTCACATAGCCTCCATCCCTGCGCCTACTGCGGTAAAGCTCAAAGCCCAGATTCTCCGTCTCCGTAGCAGTGACCCACTTGAGGCGAATGCCGGAGGCGACACCGACGGCCTCAAAGGAGAGTAGCTCCACCGCAACGACCAGGTTGTCGGTCGACCAACTCGGAAAATCGATGGCTCCGAACCCGCCAACGAGCTGGACAGTCCCAAGCTGAGAGTCGCCATAGTGGGTGGCCTCTATCACCGAAGGTCCGTCCCAGGCGCGCACGTAAATGAGGTTGCCGTGGGCAAGACGATCGTGCGTAAACTGGGCGGAGAACTTGCCTTCGTCCGGATTGAGGGGAAATCCTGCACCCACGAAGGTTTCGCCAATCAGTTCGTCGTCACCCGTCGGGTTGCCAAAATCGTCGGGGATGTCGTTGATGCCGTTGGCGCCGACATAGATGACCTGAATTAGGTCCCCGGTGCCCAGAAAGGCGTTGCCCCTCAAAGGTTGGCCAGTGTGATCTTTGACGCCACTTGCACAACTTATGTCGACAGTTCCTGCGGAGGCAAGTCCGGCCCAAAGGAGTGCCGCACCGAGACCCCCCACCATTGACCATCTAACGCTCCGACCCATACACATCCTCCCGTCCTCCGTCCCAGGCAGAGATTCTGCTCAGCGTGCCGGGTTAGGGAACATCCACACCTTACTGCCCGAGCTGTTGCGGATATGCAGCCAGTAGCCAACGCCGGGTTCCAGCTTGATGTCGGCCACCGCTGACCCCACCTCATTGAGCCATAGACCGTCGTAGGGGGTACCTGTGCGGTCCACCAGCCAGGCCACATCATACTCCTTGCCATTCCAGACCATGATGCGGTCAGCTTGCCGCATGTTGGAGGCCCCCACCACGACCCCGTTCTCCCGCAAGCCGGTCTCCTGCAGATCGACCGCTGTCGGAAAACAGCTCCCGATCAGATTGTAGCCGGGGTTTAGCCGGATAGTCCGCACCGAATCCATGCACACTTGGCCGATGAAAGTCAGAATGGGTGTGGGATGACCTTTGCGAACTTCCACCCAAAAACCCTCGCCCGGGTGCAATTTCATCTTGCTTAGGGATACTCCCGATTGCGAAAACCACTTCCCGTCGTAAGGGGTACCTGTGCCGCCCACCAGCCAGGCCACTTCGTAACCAGTCCCTGTCCATTTCAGCACGCGGTCGGCCTGCATGGCATTTGGGCCTCCGGTGAGCTGTTTGCCCAGGACCCCCCCCAGGGAGGAATCAGCCGGCATGAGGGGGAGGGACAATAGATTCAGGCCCGGGGCAAGAGCTCGCTGCATCATGCCGATGCGCTGCACGGCGGGCTTGGCGCCTGCCGGCCTCTTCGCCTTGATGACGTAGAAGCGGTCAACCCCGTCAGAGCCCACACCGGGATCAGTCCATTCGGTGCCCCTGACCGAAGCCACTGGCGTTTCTGGCTCGAAGTACGGTGACTCGCCTCGATAGACCAGATAACCTTCGGCCCGGGGTACTTCCCGCCAACGAAGGGTGAGGTCAGAGTTGACCAGGACGGCCTGCGGTTGCAAGTCTGGCGGAGCGCTTATGCAGCGCACCATCACCACGTACATGCTGCCCGCGCCGGTGGCCCCATTGGGGCCGAGGGCCACTGTCTCGCCTGGCACATAAGATCGCTTTGAACGCCAGATGCGGAAGTCAGTATTGGTGGCGTCAGAGACCCCTACTTTGTCGTCGGTGCGCACAAAATCGGCACTTAGCCAGGAAGGGGTGGGCACCCGCCCGTCGTGCACGACGTACATAATGAGCGTGTCACCCACCGCGAAGGTTATGTTCAAGTCGCTCTTCGCCTTGTCGTTGTTGCAGGTCTTCAACCAAAGCAATCCATCGTAGGCGGGCGGTATGGAGGTCACACGGTAGTCCCGATCCGCGTAGTAGGGGTCGCCAAGAGAAACGTAGGCAGGCACGTACCCTGTTGGACTAATCGAGTGAATGACCCCCTCGCCCGTAATCGGTGCGACCTGAATGTACACGAACGTCATCGACGTCTGGCCGCGGTCGTCGGTCACGTAAAGGCGCGGTTCATAGCCGCCGGCCTCGGCATAGGTGTGGGTGACCTTTGCAGACCAAGCACTATCGCCATCCCCGAATTCCCAAAGGTAAGAAACGATGCGCCCGTCCAGGTCGTAGGAGCCGCTCCCGTCGAATTGCACGGTCAGGGGCATGGTGCCCGTGGTGGGATTCGCTTGAATAATAGGGATCGGGGCGTTGCCGTTCCCTTCAATGAGTGGGATATCCCCAAGAATACGATGGAACAGGCTACCCCGCTTATCCATCCACACCACGTGGGCGCAACTCGCGCCAGCAGCAACGGCTGGATGCCCACACCCCGTAGGAGCCGCTGGGTCTATGCATTGTGCTTGCCCCCAGCCAGTAGCAGGGTCGTAAATGTTGTAGATGACCCGGTCGGTGTCTTGGAAAAGCGTTTTGTCGCCTTGGTGGCTCACCACATAAATGCGCCCCTGACCATCGATGGCCAGGCGAGGATAGTGACTGCCGTAAATCTGGCTCCACTCCAGACCTGGCACGCGCATCTTCGGCCAGTTGCTCTCCCCTGTCCTTCTGGCCACCCATGCGGCCCGGTCCCAGTAGCTCACATAAGGAGTGCCATTGGGGTGAACGGCGATGAACAACCCCTCGCCGATCTTTTCCTCGGAGTTATCAATGTTCTCCACCGCTCCCCAACGCCCACTCCGGTAAGACCGGTATAGAGGATCATAGTCCTCCCCCATGTTGTCCCACCTCCAGAGAAGGTGCACATCGCCATTTGGCCCGCTGGCAATGTCGCAGTAGGCGTGAGTGCGATCAGTGACCGTGTAGTATACCAGGACCGAATCCCCGAAGGAGGCCGCGTCAGCAGACTTTACACGATAGAAGGGAGCCTCAGAACCCATGTACTTGCCGCGATAGAGAACCCAGACGTTGTTGTAGGTATCCAGCGCAATGGCAAATTTTTCTGCGGTGGCCACGTACTGGGGTGCGGTCCAAGTGTCGCTCAGGCGCGCGGCGTATTTGATTTTGCCCTCCGAGTACCAAGCCACGTGGGGCAGCCCGTTGCTGTCCAGGGCAATGTCTAAGGAATTGTGACACCGGGCCCAGGCCCCGCCGCTGCCTGGGATGCGTTCTGGCTCGCTCCAGGTAGAGAGGTTGAAACGCATGTAGTAGACACCTTCTGTGCCCAAGAAGACCAGGTGTGCCCGGCCGTACTTATCGACAGCCATCGCCGGGAACATGCCGTCTACGCCCAATGGCAAGGGGTGGCCGGCTTGCGTGCCAGCGTAAATGGTGCACGTCTTGCTCTTGGTCTGACCAGCGTGGGTTACGCGCAGCTGGAGGTGGTAGGTGCCGGGCATCGTGAAGGTCACCGTTCCTGTGCGCCCGGTGCCCAATGGCACATCCTGGGACCCGCCCACGCGGTCGTAGGACCAGCTGTACGCGCTGGGGTCGGTAATGAGCGTGCCATCGCCGTCGTAGGCTTCACCCTCAAAAGTGATTGGCTGTCCAAGGTCGACGCGGTTCTGGGTCGGCTGAGTGATCACTAAGTAAAGTTTGTTGCTCACCGAGGCAATGAAATCGAGGATCCAGCCGTCACCTGGGCTCGCCTCCGTACCCTCACCAGTCAGCATGAAGTTGAAGGGGTAGTACTGAATCCAGGCGCTATGCCAGAACCAGTAGTTGCCGTTCTCGCGCTCCAGCACGGCCTCGCTTGTGATCTGCTGTTTCAGATCCTGGGTGTACACGCCATTCGAGCCCCGATTCAGCTGCTCATTGTTCACTTGTGGCCTATTACCTGACATGTGCGGCTGGGGGTGACCATGCGTATAGCAGATGTCCGCTGTGGGGATGTCGATAATCCCTTCATCAGACATGGGACTGATGCCGCAAAGTCGGTCCGGGTCGACTGCGTGTACAGTATCGACGAGCGCCTTGGCAAGCGGCACGCGGTCTGCGGGTCGTCTGGCGGTAGAAAACACTTCTGGGTACTGGTACCCACCGTGCCCATATTCGTTGGCGATGTCCAGAAACACATGCCTGTAGGGCCGCAGCCACTCGGTAGCATTGCGCACCGCGCGATAGATGGCGGCGGGGTTATCCCAATGGTCTTTGTCCAGGTTCGGGGTCAAGGCCATTTTCCTACACTGCCGCTGATAGAAGTAGCCGACGTTTACCACCATGTCAAGCTCACGCGCCCTTTCCAGGATGGCACGCAAGCGCTCCATGTATTCGGGCTTCAACGTACCATCAGAGCGGAAGGCACTATTCGAGTACCACTTGCCGTTAGCATCAATCTCGAAACCCGGGCTCCCGCCTTGCAGGTTGACGCCAAGGGTGTTGATGCCGTACGCACGATACTGAGGCATGGCTGCCAGCAGCTCCTGTGTCTGCTGGTCGTCCCAGAGCGCGTTGACGACGCGAATGCCCCACATTTCGAAAGGCTTGCCGTCAAGCAAAAACCGGGTGCCCTGCACGCTCAAGACATTGCCTCCTTCGACGGCAGACGCGGCCATTCCCACGGCTGCCACCGCTACTAACAGGAAAACTCGTCCTGCACCCCAAGTCCCTCTGCTAATTGCGCCCTCTAGCCGTTTCCTCCGCACCCGCATCACCTCGCCTCGTCATTGGAAGAGAAAGCAGTGTGTGGCGACCAATCCACACGCCTTTTCTACCGGCCCAGCGCTGAACCCTCTCGCGCCCTCTGTCCACCAGAACCAGCATAACTCCTCTCTCTACTGCTTCTCTTCTGCCTGCCGAGGCCGGAGCCAATTCCCGGCTCACCTCTGCGCGGCTTAGCACTCCTCGTTCCTCATTCAGCTGGCGGCAACTTGGACCCAACACCGCCTGGGGCGACCCTACGCCAGTAGGGTACGCGCGGTAGTGACCAGCTCGCTGACCTCTCGCATATCCAGCGGCTTGAAAATCTGGTACGTGACTCCCTCCTGCGCCACCATTTGGCGCACCTGATAATTGAAATCGCGGGAAATGACCACGATGGGCAACCTCGGCCTACTGCGGCGCACAATCGGGACCAGGTCAATCCCGTGTATTCCAGAGAGATCAAGGTCAACAATAAGCAAGTCGACCTTGTCCTCGAGGATGTGCAGAAGCACATCCCCTGCCTTACGCAGGCACGTCACCTGGAAGCGCACGTCAGCCAAGTCGCGCGCAAAAATCGCCTCAATCTCTGGGTCCACCGTCGCCACCACGATCTGCTTCTTGCGTGATCCTGATTTCGCCACCATTGCTTTTCTGCCAGAAAGTACCGGTTCCGCGCAGCCCACCTCCCAGATTTCCCATCTTGGCACCTCGCTTTTTACAAAGCCTATGCCATGAGAAAGAGGCTTTTTTAGCCGTTTCTGGGCACCGCATAGTTACATTAAATTTCAAGAAGTTAAATGAGTCGTTCTGGAGACGACGAGGTGGCGAGGCTACGCCCTAGGGGCGGTGGTTGTGGCCCTGAGGCCACACTGGCGCCAAGAATAGCAACCTAACGCTCTGTGGTTATTGGTATTAGCGAAGTGTGGCACTGGCTACACACTTGGGCAGAAATGTAGGCCAGCGGGGACAACTCCTGAACCCCACAATAGTGTGGTCTGTCCTTGCAAGCCAAGCGGCAAAGAGAGGAATGAAGAGAATGGTTGCCGAGGGCCCGAACCCGGCAAGGACCTATGCGCGCATCGCCGTCCTGCTGCTGCGAAAAAAAAGACCCTCCAGAAGGACGGGTCATTGGCGGGTAGTAAGAGCGGGTAGGAGATTTGAGGCGGTGTCCGGATCAGTCGTCGCCTGCATCGCCCGTGTAGATGGCCTCTTTTGTCAGGTTGTACTCATCGAGCATGCGATAAATCGTCTTCCTATTCAGCCCAGCGGCTTCAGCTGCGCGGGAGATGTTGCCTCCATGGCGGCGAATGAGGCGCTCCAGATACTCCCGCTCAAATCGCTGAACCACCTGTTCCTTCGCCTCGTGGAACGGCAGATCTGTCGGCACCGGGGGCTGGGCTCCCTTGCCCAGCGAGCGTACGCTCTCCGGGAGGTCCCGTAGCTCGACGGTGCCAGTCGTGCACATGGAAACGGCGTGTTCAATGGCATTCTGGAGCTCGCGCACATTCCCTGGCCAGTGGTAACGCTGAAGGGCCTGCAGCGCCTCGTTGGAAATCTTTGCCACCTCGATCTGGTTGGACTTGCTGAACTCGCGCAGGAAATGGTACGCAAGCAAAGGTATGTCTTCAGCACGCTCTCGGAGCGGGGGCACTTTAATATTGACCACGCAGAGTCGGTAGAAGAGCTCGTGGCGGAGGCGCTTGCTGGCCACGGCCTCCTCGGGATCCACATTCGTAGCGGAGACCACGCGGATGTCCACACCAATGAGCTTCTTGCCGCCCACGCGCCGGAACTCAAGCTCCTCAAGGACGCGCAGCAGTTTCCCTTGAAGGTTGTAGCTCATCTCGGCGATTTCATCGAGGAACAAGGTGCCCCCATGGGCGATTTCGATTAGGCCCTCCTTGGTAGTCACCGCTCCGGTGAACGCGCCGCGCTCATGGCCAAAAAGCTCGCTTTCCAGAAGATTCTCCGGCAACGCCGCGCAATCAACCGGCACAAATGGGCGGGCTGCACGGTTACTGTAATAGTGGATGGCGCGCGCGACCAGTTCTTTTCCCGTTCCTGACTCACCGGTGATCATTACGTTCGCACTGGTGCGAGCGACCTTCTTCACTTGCTCGAGAATCTTCTTGATTGCATCGCTGGTCCCCACAATCTTGTCCGGCCTGGGCCCCGCCTCGATCTGCGAACGCAGGGCGGAGTTTTCCCTGGTCAATTCGGCGTATTTGAGCGCCCTTTCCATGACGATCCGCAAGTCGTCGCTGGAGAAGGGCTTAGGGATGTAGTCAAAAGCTCCCTCGCGGATGGCCTTCTTGGCGCTGTCGATGGAAGCATAGCCCGTGTAAATGACCACCACCACATCAGGGTCCTGCTCCAACGCCGCCTTCAACAGCTCAATACCACTCATGTGCGGCATGACCAGATCGGCCAGGATAACCCAAGGCTTCTTGTCCCTGAGCACGGCCAGCGCCTGATGGCCATTGCTGACCCCCACGCACGCGTAGCCCAAGTTGCGCAACAGTTCCAGACGACTGCTGAGCGAATCCTCTTCGTCGTCCACGACCAGGATGAGTCGTTCATTCGCGTTCATGCTCGCGCTCCTATGGACTGCGGTTCCATGACCACAGCCGGCAGGGAAATGGTCACCGTAGTTCCCCGCCCATGCTGGCTCTTCACTTCGATGTGTCCGCCGTGGTCGGAGATTATGCCATAGCACAGCGACAGGCCAAGCCCTGCCTGTCGGCTCACTTTCTTGGTGGTAAAGAACGGCTCGAAAATGTGCGGCAGGAGCTGCTCGGGAATACCCACGCCTGTGTCGCTGATTTCTATCTGGACGTTGCCGGTCTGTGCATTGTGACTGGCCACAATCCGCACCACCCCTTTATCCACAATGGCCTCGGCAGCATTCCGCAGTATGTTGACAAAACATCGCTCCAGATCGCTTTCGCTCCCCCGAACCCTTGGCAGGTTAGGCGCAATGTTGGTCTGCACCGTGATATCCGCAGAGGCGCGTGTGATTTCCGAGACTGCGGTAGCGTTGCGCAGGACAGTAGCCACATCCACCGGCCCATACTCCTCGGGTGAGCTCTTTGTAAAGCCCAGGAGAAAACTGGTGACCCCCGCAATCTGGCGGATTTGTTTTTGGATAGCTTCCAGTTCGGCGCGCACCCCTGCCACGTCTCCCCCTCTGGCGATCTCCATCTCCAAGAGACTCACGTGGTTTTGCAGCGCTTCCAACGGGTTGTTGATCTCGTGCGCCACCCGTCCTGCCAGGACTGCTAGGCTGGCCATCTTCTCTTGGAAGGCCTGCCGCTCCCGAGAACGCACCCGCTCGGTCACATCCCTGGCACACAGGGCGATAACTTTGCTCCCATCTGCCAGCACAAACGGCGTCCACCGGTACTCTACATGGCGCTCCTCCTGGGGCGAGGCCTGCCAAGTTAGTTCCCCCTGGACCGCGGTCTCGCTCGCAAGGGCCTCCTGGAAAGTGACTTGCAGGTGTGCGACGGGCTGGGTGCCACTCAAGCTCAGGAACTGGCAGCCGGTAAGTTGGTCCGGTGCACGTTGCACAAAGTCGGCAAACGCCCTGTTCGCGAACAACACCCAACCCTCTTCGGACAGCACCGCGACCATCTCCTCGGTATGATTCAGCACCCCTTCCGCATAGGCAGCCCGGGCGCGCATCCTTGCCACTTGCAGGGCGATCTCTCGCTGCAGCGCTTCCCTTTGCGACGCGCTGAGCACCCCCTCCTGCCTGCCCTCGGTGCGAGGTTCCTCGCCAACGAGCATCACTTGGCCTCTGTCCAAGAGCGCCAAGGCCGAGACCGCGACCTTTGGCGCAGAGGACTCGTCCCCACGCTTGAGCTCGGAACGCACCCATTTGCCCGAACGCAGGGCCTCGGGCACCGGACAGTCCTCGCACATCTCTGCATGGCCACGGAGCACAGCATAGCACCGCTGGCCAATCAATTCTTCCGCGGGACGAGAAGTAAACAGCCGCGCATATGCGCTGTTCAAGCGAACGATGCCAAAGTCCGCGTCGACGACCATGACCGGCGCCGGGAGTGCCTCAAGCACGCTCTGTAGCCTGAGCCTGACCTGATCACGCTCCTTTTGAAGCTTTGCCTCCTCGGCCGCAGGGATGCTGAGGATAAGTGCACCCACAACTCGGTCCTGACTGCGGATGGGGAGCACCTCGTCACGGAAGGCTTGCTCCGACTCTCCCTCTGACCTTTCGCCTGCCAGCTCGATGATGGGTCCCCGCCAGGGCCGCCCACTGGCCAAGACCTGGCGCACGGCCTTATCAAGACCACTGGCCCGGACACCTGGACTATCGTACAAGCATCGCCCAATGACATCGGTGCGTCTCACCGCCGAGAGGCGCTCCTGAAAGCGGTTCATGAGCACAATGCGCCCCTCTCTGTCGACCACGCAAATGCCCCACGGCAGGTGGTCGATCACACCTGCGTAGAGCTTGGTCATCCCCTGATCTTGATCCGTATTGACCGCACCCATACCGATCACTGGCGCCTCGCCTGCAGGTCCTCGGTTTACGATTCCCTTGTTTCCGACTCTCAAGCTTTAGCCCGGACCACTGAGGCCTCCACCGGAAAGGTCACGGTGACTGTCGTGCCCCGATGAAGTGCGCTCTCCACTTGCAATTCCCCGCCATGGCGCAACACGGTGTAGTAGGCAAGAGATAGCCCCAGTCCCAGGGCGGAGCGATATTTTCTGGTGGTAAAAAACGGCTCATGCACCCGCCGGAGGCGCTCCGGTGGGATACCCTCCCCGTTGTCTGTAATTGACACCTGGATCGCGTTCTGCTCATCAACCCATCGACTCACAACCACCAAACGCCCTTCCCCTGCCATGGCCTCGACCGCATTGTCGATGATCGACCGCAACCCCCGCTCAAGGTCTGTCGCCCAGCCGAGGATCCTTGGCAGCCCCAGGTCTAACTTTTTCTCAATGGAGATGGCACTCTTGGACGCACTCGCCAAAGAGGTGGCCAGGGCACGTTCGAGAACGATGTTGACATCGAGATGGGACGGTTCCTCCAATGGGGGACTGGCTACCTCCCGCAGTTCAGCGGTGGCCGTGGCTATCCGCCCCACATGCTCCTTAAGCAGTGCCACCTCTGCTTCGACCTTTGTTTTGTCAATACCGTCGCTGACTTCAATCCGCAGACAATCCACGCGATGGGAAATGGCGTTCAGACTGTTATTCAACTCATGCGCCAGCGCTGCGCCGAGGTGAGCAAAGGATGAAAGCCTGGCCTGTAACCTGCTTTCCCCGTTCTGGGTTTCCCCTTTCTCCGGTCCGACGCGGATAGCCACCACTCCGCCCGCCTCCCCATCCGGAAGGGCCACAGGGAGCACCAGCGTCCAAGGGAGCAGGGGGCCCAAGTGTCCAACGAAAGTCCTGTGTTCACAGACGCACCTTTGGACGGCGGCTAATCCGTCCACGCCAAGAACGCGCTCCAAAACCGACCCCTCTCGGCCCGCCGCTTCCGGGACCTCGGGAAGTGGCGCTCCCCAATGATCGAGCACATGACCTTGCGCGTCCACGAGCAGCCCCGCAAGTCCACATGCTTCCAGTGCAAGGTTGCGCAGGTCCAAATGGCATTGGGCACGTGCGGCCGCCCTTTCGTCCTCATGCGGAGCGTTGATTTGGCCGGGGCTCGCCCTTTCTGCCATGGAGGACAGCCAGACCACGGCGACGCGCTCCCAGAAACCGCCTCCCTTCACGGGCAGGGCAGCCAGTCCCCCGTGTTCGCCATTTCCACCAGCGGTTGGCTCCCCTCCTCCACCCTCAAGGACCCGGGCCACAACACAGGCTGAACAGGTCCATTGGTTCCTGCAGAGGGCCTCCCGACAGGTGGGAAAAGGGGAAAAGGAATTGCCGAGAGTCGCCTGTTGGAACGCCCGACTTGCTGCTAACAAACGCCGGTGCGCGTCCACGAGGGCCACCGGTTGAGGGAAGAACTCCAGCCACCCCTGCAGCAAGCGGAGTTCGCTCTCTCCCCCCTCTTGTGCCGACGTGTCAGCGTTGGTGATGACTAAGAGGCCGGCCAAGTCGCCGGCATCCAAGATTGGGCGCACCTGAATCTGCACCCCATTGACGGCAAAAGTGTGGGTGACAGGTGCGGATTGTGTTGACCCAACTCCAGGTCCTTGCCGTGCAGGCTGGCCGAGCCAGGCGTCCCACGGAATACTCTCCAGCAGCGGCAGGTGGCGTATGTGCTTCCCCACCAGGTTGGCACGCGTCACGCCGACCAGCCCTTCCTGGGTTCGATTCACAGCCACCACCCGTCCGGTGGAGTCGGTGACCACCACTCCTGCCGAAGTGTATTCCAGCGCTTGCAGTAGCGCTCCGGCTAGTTCATTGCAACTCAGATCGCCATTGTCAGCTTCGGCGTTCCTCAACCCATCCTCCAGCCACCCTCACCGCCAGGCCGCACGCAAGCAAACAAAAAAGGACGCCGGCGCCTACCGGGTCCTTGTTAGCGTGCTTTGAAGAGGCCGTTTGCTGGCTGTCGCACGGCAACGCCCTTCACCCCCCTGGCGCTTGCCCCACAGCAGCCACACCGCATTTCTCCGCTCACCTCCACTACCACCTCCACGGCCTTCGCGCAGGGCCATCGCGCTTTCTCAGGCACGATTCTGCTTTAATGATAACAATTTCCAGGATTAATTTCAAGGCTTTTTTGTAATTAGGACTGAGTAGTCGAGCACGTTTGGTACTTGGGCTTGGCAGGTGTTGAGGTCCGCCTTCGAATACTGCTCCGGGCCATGACCTCGCCGATGGTCAGAGAGGCTCGCAGGTTTCCCACGCGAAAGGGGTAAAGAGGCACCACCTGCCCTGAACGGTTCATGAACAGTTAATGTCGCGGAGAAAACCGCCAGCCAGAAGAGTGTACAGGGCCTGTCGTTCGAATCAAGAAAATCCTCTTGACATTATCCCGAAAATGGCTAAATTTCGCGTTACACAAAGACCCGAGGGCAAAGAGGAGAACGGCCGCATGAGGGTGGCGCTTGTCATTAATCCCGCAGCGGGTAACGGTCGGGGCGCAAAGGCCGGCGTGCGGGCGGCAACTGCCCTAAGCAATAGGGGTGTGGAGTATGTGCCCCACATCTCGCAATACCCTGGCCATGCAGTGCAGCTAGCACGTAAGCTCAACGTCGCCGAACTCGATGCCATCGTTTGCGTCGGGGGCGACGGCACCCTCTTCGAGGTTGTCAACGGTCTGATGCAGGCAGAGGCTCCCACCTCGACCACGCTGGGGGTAATCCCCGTGGGCAGTGGCAACTCTTTCTCGCAAGACCTGGGTGTATTCGGCGACTTTGACGGAGCGGTTGGGGCCATCCTGAACGGAGAGCGCAAAGCAGTAGACGTGGCCTGGGTGAGCACTGAGCGGAAGCG
>JAPDPR010000021.1 GCA_034506335.1 candidate division KSB1 bacterium | reverse complement strand
CGGGGACGATACGGTTGCCGGAGGGGGTGGAGATGGTGATGCCGGGGGACAATGTGACGATGGAGGTGGAGTTGATCACGCCGATCGCGATGGAGGAGGGGTTGCGGTTTGCCATTCGTGAGGGTGGGCGCACCGTGGGCGCCGGCGTGGTCGGCAAAATCATCGAATAGGCAGGCGAGCGCTTGCTACCAAAGACTCGAGGCAAGGACGGTTCGCGTTAAGCTGGAGCGTGCATGGCTGGGCAGACCATCAGAATCAAACTGAGAGCTTACGATCACCGACTTCTGGACAAGTCAACCGAGAAAATCATCCAGACCGCCAGAAGTACCGGCGCAGACATTTCGGGCCCGATCCCGCTACCTACACGGCGGACAGTGTACACCGTTTTGCGCTCACCCCACGTGGACAAAAAGTCCCGAGAGCAGTTCGAGACGCGGGTACACAAGCGACTCATCGACATCCACAATTCGACCCCCAAGACGGTGGATGCGCTGATGAAGCTGGAGCTGCCCGCGGGAGTGGATGTGGAGATCAAGGGCTGAGCATTGGCCAGACGATCATTAGGCAACTGACGAGAAAGACATGCTTGGATTGATTGGGAAAAAGGTGGGCATGACGAGGCTCTTCGATGAGTCAGGCAATATGGTGCCGGTGACCGTCATCGAAGCGGGCCCGTGCTACGTAGCGCAGATCAAGACCCCAGACAAAGACGGCTACAGCGCCGTGCAGCTAGCCTTTGGCGAACGAAGGGCCAAGGTGGCCACCAAGCCGCTTGTTGGCCACTGCCAGAAGGCAGGCATCAAGCCAGCGCGCGTGTTGCGCGAGTTCCGCGACTTTGCCTTGGCTGACCAGGTGAAGCCGGGTGACGTGCTCAAGGTTGACCTGTTCAATGCGGGGGATGTGGTAACAGTGACCGGTGTGTCCAAGGGGCGTGGGTTTGCGGGAGTGGTCAAGAGGCACCACTTCGGTGGAGGGCCGAAGAGCCACGGCCAGAGCGATCGCCATCGTGCGCCGGGGTCCATTGGCTCGTCCTCTTTCCCATCCCGGTCGTTCAAAGGGTTGCGCATGGCGGGCCGCATGGGCGGCGAGACTGTGACCGTGCGCAACTTAAAGGTGGTCAAGGTTGACGCGGACAAGAACCTGATTGCAGTGAAGGGTGCCGTACCAGGCGCACCCAACGGCATCGTCATCATTAAAAAGAAGTAGACCAGCACATGAAACTTGCGCTGCATAAGACAGATGGGAGCACCGCCGCCGCAGAGGTGGAGGTGCCAGACGAGATTTTTGCCGTCGAGCCAAACGAGGGTGTGATTCACCAGGCGGTGTTGGCGGAACTTGCGAACCGGCGCCAGGGGACGGCCTCCACGCGCACGCGCTCGATGGTGCGCGGTGGCGGTCGGAAGCCCTGGCGGCAAAAGGGACGCGGAACCGCCCGCGCGGGCACCATTCGTTCGCCCCTGTGGGTGGGAGGAGGGCGCGTATTCGGGCCCCATCCTCGCGACTACCATCAGCGGATGCCCAAGAAGATGAAGCGCCTGGCCCGTATCTCGGCCCTGTCGGCCAAGGCGAAGGCCAACGAGGTGTTGGTAGTGGAAGACTTTGCCGTCGAAAGCGGCAAGACGCGGGACATGCTCGGCATCCTCAAGGGGATCGGCGTTGCGGACAAGAAGACGCTGCTGCTCATTCCCAGCGCCGACCAGATGTTGCTCAGAGCTGGGCGTAATCTTCCCAATCTGCAGATCCGCATGGCCAACACAGTTTCCACCTACGACATCTTGAACTGCGAGGTGTTGGTCATCCAGAAGAGCGCCTTGGAGCAAATGCAGAAGGTGTTAGTGTCATGAAAAAGCCGCACATAATCCTCCGCCGGCCCATTGTGACCGAGAAGATGCTGAAACTCCAGGAGACGCGGCGGCAGTATGCCTTCGAAGTCGACCCGGAAGCCACGAAGGTTACCGTGAAGCAGGCGGTGGAGAAAAAGTTCGATGTCACGGTGGAAGGCGTGCGCATCCTTAACGTCAAGGGCAAGCCCAAGCGCATGAACACCCGACGCGGTCTGACGCACGGAAAACGGGCCAATTGGCGAAAGGCCATTGTCACACTGCGCGAGGGAGATTCCATCGATTTCTTCGGCACACGCTGACCACGTAACGTAGAGAGACTCTGATGGCGATCAAGACGTTCAAACCGGTAACGCCCACACTGAGGTTTCGCACGGTCTCGGCATTCGACGAGATTACCGAGAGCAAGCCGGAAAAGAGTTTGTTGCTTCCGCTGAATAAGACGGGTGGTCGGAACAACACGGGCAGGATTACCAGCCGGCGGCGAGGTGGAGGGCACAAACGTGCCTATCGAATCATCGACTTCAAACGCGACAAATTGGAGATTCCGGCGCGGGTGGCCTCTATCCAGTACGATCCCAATCGTTCGGCCAATGTGGCATTGTTGCACTATGCGGACGGCGAGAAGCGCTACATCCTGGCGCCAGTGGGCTTGAAGGTAGGCGACGAGGTAGTGTCTGGTGACAAGCCCGAGATTAGGATTGGCAATGCCATGCCATTGCGCAATATCCCGTTGGGCACTTTTATCCACAACGTGGAGCTCAAGCCGGGCAAGGGTGGTCAGATCGCACGCGGCGCGGGAACCTATGCGCAGCTTGTGGCAAAGGAGGGTGATTACGGCCATGTACGCCTGCCTTCAGGAGAGGTGCGGCTCATTAGGCTGGAATGCCGGGCCACGCTGGGTCAGGTGGGAAACGTGGAGCACGATGCGCTCAGTTTGGGCAAGGCGGGCGCCTCGCGGTGGCTCGGCCGTCGCCCCAAGGTGCGAGGTGTGGCAATGAACCCGGTGGACCACCCCATGGGCGGCGGAGAGGGGAAAAGCTCCGGTGGTCGTCACCCCTGTTCGCCCTGGGGTCAGCTGGCCAAGGGTCTGAAGACCCGCGGGCGGAAACCTTCTGACAAGCTTATCATCAGGAGAAGAAAAGCCTAAGCGAGGAGACATGGCGCGCTCGGTAAAGAAAGGTCCGTACGTCGATCAGAAGTTGCTGAAGAAGATCGAAGCTCTGAACAAGGCCAACCAGAAGAAGGTCATCAAAACGTGGGCTCGGCGTTCGACGATCCCACCAGAGTTTGTGGGTCATACACTGGCCGTGCACAACGGCAACAAGTTCATCCCTGTGTTCATCACCGAGAACATGGTGGGCCACAAGCTGGGCGAGTTTGCGCCGACACGCACCTTCCGCGGACATCCGGAGAAGGCAAAGGAAAAAGCCACACGCGTGCATTGATCGCAAAGGCATCGGGAGTGGAGAGAGTCAATGGAAGCACGTTGCATAGCTAAATACCTGCGCACGTCGCCACGGAAGATGCGACAGGTTGCCGATCTTATCCGCGGCCGGGGCGTTGAGGAGGCGCTAAATATCTTGCACTTTAGCCCGAAGGCGGCGTCGCGACCGCTGGAGAAAGCGCTTCGGTCGGCAGTGGCTAACCTCATGAATACCGACGAAGGGGCAAAACTTGCCCCACAGGAGCTCTTCGTGAAAGAGGTTCAGGTGAACGCCGGATTCACTCTGCGCCGCTATCGCGCCGGCTCGATGGGCCGGGCCAGCAGGATCCGCAAGCGCACCTGCCACGTGCGCATTGTCGTGGCGGACACAGCCAACCAGGCCAGCGCATGAGTGTCCGCAGATCATTAACCTGATCACCAGCAGGAGGAGAGTTTGGGACAGAAGGCGAATCCAATTGGCATGCGGATAGGGATCACCCGCACCTGGGAGTCAAACTGGTTCGACGAGCGCGACTTTGCCAACAAGCTGGCGGAGGACCTGCTCCTCAGAAAGTACATCATGAACCGGCTGCAGCGCGCAGGCATTTCCAAGATTGAGATTGAGCGCACGGCCAAGCACATTAAGATCACCATTCACACGGCGCGCCCGGGCATCGTCATCGGCCGCAAGGGCGCGGAAGTAGACAAGATCAAAGAGGAGCTGGAGCGCCTGACCAAGACGGAAGTACACGTCAACATCCAGGAGATCAAGCGGCCGGAGTTGGATGCCTACCTTGTGGCAGAGAATGTCGCGAGCCAATTGGTCGCCAAGGTCTCGTTCCGCAAGGCCATGAAGCGCGCGATCATGTCCACGATGCGCATGGGCGCCGAAGGTGTGCGCATCATCTGCTCTGGCAGACTGGGTGGTGCGGAGATGGCGCGCACCGAGCAGTACCGCGAAGGGAGAATCCCGCTGCACACCTTCCGCGCCGACATCGACTTTGCGCGCGCAGTGGCGCGCACCACCTATGGCACGGTGGGCGTGAAAGTGTGGATCTGCAAGGGTGAAGTATTGGGCGCCCCAGGCGCCACGGAACATAGTTGAGACGCACACGGAGACGGTAACCTATGTTGATGCCAAAGCGCACAAAGTGGCGCAAACAGCAGCGTGGTCGCATGAAGGGCATCGCCACGCGAGGGGCGACCCTCACCTTTGGCCATTTTGGGCTCAAGGCGCTGGAGCCGGCGTGGATTACCCAGCGCCAGATCGAGGCCGCCCGTATAGCCATGACGCGCCACATCAAGCGAGGTGGGCGAGTCTGGATCCGCATCTTCCCTGACAAACCGGTGACGAAGAAGCCGGCCGAAACCCGCATGGGTAAGGGGAAAGGTGCCCCTGAATACTGGGTGGCCGTGGTAAAGCCGGGTCGCATCCTCTTTGAGCTGGAGGGTGTTTCGGAAGATTTGGCACGCGAGGCATTGCGCCTGGCGGCCCACAAGCTGCCCATCAGGACAAAAGTAGTGGCCCGAGCCGAGTACGGAGCGTGAGCAATGAAGATGGAGGAAATCAAGCAGCTGCCAGTGGAGGAACTCAAGCTGCGCCTGGAAGAGGCAGTGGAGGAGTTGCATAACCTCCGCTTTCAGCATGCCACGCACCAGCTGGATAATCCACTGAAGATCCGCTTTCTGCGTAAGGACATCGCGCGACTGAAGACGGTGTTGCGCGAATACGAGCTGGGCATAAGGAAACCGAAGAGCTGATTTCGGCACAGGGACTAACGTGCAACAGACACATTTTGTGGAGTTAGAAGTGGCAGAGCGAGGCGCGCGCAAGACGAAGATTGGAGTGGTGGTCTCCGACAAAATGAACAAGAGCCGGGTGGTGGCCGTGACGAGGCGTGTTAAACACCCACAGTACGAGAAGTATGTGACGCGCACGTCTACCTTCATGTGCCACGACGAAGGCAACGAGAGTCACGTGGGTGACAAGGTTCTCATTATGGAGACCAGGCCCCTCAGTCGCCGCAAGCGGTGGAGATTGGTGGAGATTTTGGAAAAGGCGAAGTAGTGACCTCATCGGACAGCGATAGTACAGGAAAGTGTGAGCAATGATCCAGACGTACACACGGCTCAATGTGGCAGACAACACTGGCGCCAAGCGCGTCATGTGTATCCGCATCCTCGGCGGCAGTAAGCGTCGCTATGCGACCGTGGGCGATGTCATCGTCGTGACTGTCAAGTCGGCGCTCCCCGGGGGTAGCGTCAAGAAAGGCGATCTGAGCAAAGCAGTGATTGTACGCACCAAGAAGGAGACACGGCGCCCCGATGGTTCATACATCCGCTTTGACGAGAACGCCGCCGTGTTGATAAATGACGCTGGCGAGCCAAAAGGGACGCGCATCTTTGGCCCAGTGGCACGCGAGCTGCGCGACAAGCAGTTTCTGAAGATCGTCTCCCTTGCCTCTGAAGTGCTGTGAAGACCGGCAAAGAGGGAAAAGCAAAGGCGCAACAGGACATGCACGTACGAAAAGACGATATGGTGCTGGTGATCACCGGTGACGACCGTGGCAAGCGCGGTCGGGTGCTGAAGGTGTTTCCCGAAAAGAACCGCGTGATCGTGGAGGGAGTCAACTTTATCAAACGGCACACGCGGCCGTCCCAACAGAACCCGCAGGGCGGCATTGTGGAGAAAGAGGCTCCGATCCATGTTTCCAATGTGATGGTCATTTGCCCCAAATGCAACGAGACGACCAAGGTGGGCGTCAAGGTCATCACTGACAGCCGCACTGGCCGGGCGACGCGCGTGCGCTACTGCAAAAGCTGCGGCGAGATGCTGGTAAAGAGCTCATAAAAGGCGGACCGAAGAGGCTATGGACTACAGACCAAGGTTACTGGAACAATATCGCACGGAGATTGTTCCTCATCTGATGAAACGTTTCGGGTACAAAAACGTGATGCAGGTGCCCCGCCTGGAGAAAATTGTGCTCAACATGGGTGTGGGTGATGCCCTGGAGAACCGCAAGCTCTTGGACCTGGCCATGGACGAGATGGCGCTGATCGCCGGACAGCGCCCGGCAATGAGCAGGGCTCGCAAGGCCATCTCTGCATTCAAACTGCGCGCGGGTAACCCAATCGGGTGTTACGTCACCCTGCGCGGCTGGCGCATGTATGAGTTCTTGGACCGCCTCATCAGCATAGCGCTGCCCCGCGTAAGGGACTTTCGTGGGCTTTCGGACCGCTCCTTTGACGGCCGTGGCAACTATTCCCTCGGCATCAAGGAGCAGATTATCTTTCCCGAAATCAACTACGACAAGGTGGAAAAGATTAGGGGCATGGACATCACGATTGTGACCACTGCCAAGAGCGATGAGGAAGCCTACGAGCTGCTTGCAGCCTTCGGTATGCCTTTTGTGCGCAAAGAAGCAGCGTGAGATAGGACGAAGGAAGGAGAGGAGATCTTGGCCCGAACATCGTGCATCGCGAAGATGAAGAAACCCCAGAAGTTTGCAGTGCGTCACCGCAATCGTTGCAGCCGGTGTGGTCGACCACGTGGCTATCTGCGCAAGTTTGGCCTTTGCCGCATCTGCTTTCGGGAACTGGCCGGCCAGGGCATGATCCCGGGTGTCATCAAGTCCAGCTGGTGAGCGACATGGCCTTGGGCAAGAGGAGAGTATAGATGTCGATGACCGATCCAATCGCTGACTACCTGACCAGGATTCGCAATGCCTTGCGCGCGGGGCACAAGAAGGTTGATATTCCGGCCTCGCGTCTCAAGACCGAGATCACTCGCATCCTGCAGGAGCAGCATTTTATTCATAGCTTTGTCCTGGTAGAGGACGGTAAGCAAGGGATTCTGCGCATCTATTTGCGCTACGATGAGAACGAGGAACCTGTGATCTCGGGACTGGAGCGGGTGAGCAAGCCCGGGCAGCGGAAATATGTGGGTGCCGCAGAGATACCCCGGGTGCTCAACAACTTGGGCATCGCTATCCTTTCCACCTCCAAAGGGGTGATGACCGGCCAACAGGCGCGCAAGGCCGGAGTAGGCGGCGAAGTGCTCTGTTATGTGTGGTGAAAAGTGCTCAGTGTAGGAGAGTGAAGTGTCACGAGTAGGCAAAGTCCCCATTCCGGTGCCTGCGGGCGTCACGGTCACGGTCGCAGACAACCGGGTGGTAGCGAAGGGGCCCAAGGGTGAGCTGGCGGTGGAGCTCCCTGGACAGCTCACCTGCGCCGTGAATGACGGCAAGGTGGTAGTGGACGTGCTCCCCGATGCGCCCCGCGGCAGAGCGCTGCACGGGCTGTTCCGGACCCTCATTGCCAACATGATCGTGGGCGTGACTGAGGGGTTCCAGAAGCGGCTGGAAGTGGTAGGCGTCGGTTATCGTGCGGAGTTGGTCAATGGGCGCCTGAAGCTGCAACTGGGCTTTTCTCATCCTGTGGTATTCGTGCCGCCGGCCGGCATCACGTTTGAGGTGCCTACCCCCAACAACATCGTGGTCAAGGGCATCGATAAGGCGTTGGTGGGACAGGTGGCGGCCAAAGTACGGTCCCTTAAGCCGCCTGAGCCGTACAAGGGCAAGGGGATCCGGTACGAAGGGGAGCATGTGCGCAAGAAGGCTGGCAAGAGTGGCGCATAATGCGCGGTGATAGAGTGTCATGAGACGGTGAACAAAACGCAAGTGCGAGATGAAGAAAGCGAATCTGAAGGCAGAGGCGCGGGCAAGGAAGAAGAAGCGCATTCGGAAACGGATCTATGGTACCCCGGAGCGTCCCAGGCTAGTGGTCTTCCGCAGTAACCGCCACATCTACGCCCAACTGGTGGACGATACCACCCATCGTGTGCTGACAGGAGTTTCTAGTTTGACCGAGGCTCTTCGGCCGGCACTAAGGGAGGCGAAGAGCAAAGTTGAGGTGGCAAAGGTAGTTGGCAAAGGGATTGCGGACAAGGCCAAGGCGCTCAATATCAGCAAGGTTGTGTTTGACCGGGGTGGCTATCTGTACCATGGTCGGGTGAAGGCTTTGGCCGATGGGGCGCGTGAGGGTGGACTGCAATTTTGAGCGGCTTCCTCATGCGTCGGAGATCATGAACTGGCAAAGAGCAGGAGCGAGGTTTGGAGCGCATCAACCCGAGTGAATTGGACCTGAAAGAGCAGGTAGTGCACGTCAACCGCGTGGCCAAGGTGGTCAAGGGCGGGCGTCGCTTTAGCTTCAACGCCATCGTCGTAGTCGGAGATGGCAAAGGGCATGTGGGCGTAGGCCTGGGAAAGGCCAACGAGGTGACCGATGCCATTGCCAAAGGGTCTGAGGCCGCCAAGAAGAACATCATGCGGGTGCCGATAGTGGGTTCGACTATTCCCCACCTGGTCATCGGCAAGTATGGTGCCGGCAAGGTTCTCTTGCGCCCAGCCTCTCCTGGCACAGGCGTCATCGCGGGCGGCGCCGTGCGCGCTATTATGGAGGCGGCAGGCGTGCGTGATGTGTTGACCAAGTCGCTGGGGTCGTCAAATCCTCACAACGTGGTCAAAGCCACCATGGTGGCTTTGAGCAAGCTGGTCGACGCTCGTATGGTAGCCAAGAGGCGTGACATGAGCTTGAGACAGCTTTTTGGGCTCGACGAAGCAACGGTTGAAGCGCAGAATGAGTAGACGGGCGGCGGATAAGGCGATGACAAAGAAGACGAAAAAACTGCGGGTAACCTTGGTGCGCAGCACGATTGGCAGGCACTGGCGACAGAAGCTCACCGTGAGGGCGTTGGGGTTGCGGAAGCTTCACCAGAGTGTTGAGCACAGCGACACGCCACAGATCCGCGGCATGATCGCCAAGGTGAGCCATTTGGTGAATGTCCAGGAGCTGTAGCGCTGCTTACCCTTGGAGCCGCGCAGCAAAGTTGCGCCATAAGCGAGATTGAGGAACGATGAATCTATCGCGACTAAAACCACCTGCAGGATCACGAAAGCAGCGAAAACGTCTGGGACGAGGCGATGCATCGGGGCACGGCGGTACCTCCGGCCGCGGCCACAAGGGCCAACACTCTCGGTCGGGTGCCAAGCATCGCGCCTGGTTTGAGGGCGGCCAAATGCCACTCCAGCGACGGGTACCAAAGCGCGGATTCACTAACCCGTTCAAACAGGAGTATCAGGTGGTGAACCTTCGCGACCTGGCCCGGTTGGAGTCGGTCACCACAGTTGATCCGAAAGTGCTCCACGAGAGAGGGCTCATCAAGAAGAAGACAGTGCCGGTGAAGATCCTCGGCACCGGTGAGGTCACTCGCCCCTTGGAAGTGTCGGCTCACGCGTTCAGCAAGTCCGCCAGAGAAAAAATCGAGAGTGCGGGCGGGAAGGTGACGGTGCTATGATCAGGGAATTCCAGAGCGCCTTCAAGATCCCGGAGCTGAAGCGGAAGATTCTTTTCACGCTTGGCATCCTGGTGGTCTACCGAATTGGTGGTCACGTGCCCATCCCCATGGTGAGCGGTCCTGCCTTGACTGCCTACATCGACTCGGCGATGGGTGGAGGCGGACTCCTTGGGCTCTATGACCTTTTCGCAGGTGGGGCACTCAAGCGCGCCACGGTCTTTGCTCTGGGCATCATGCCGTACATCTCTGCCTCAATCATCTTGCAGTTGCTGGGGGCGGTGGTCCCGTACTTCCAGAAACTGCAAAAGGAGGGAGAAGCGGGGCGCAAGAAGATAACGCAGTACACGCGCTACGGCACGGTGCTTATCTCCGCTTTCCAGGCGTATGGCGTCTCAGTCTTTCTGCGCTCAATTCCGCCGGTGGAAACTACCACCAAAACAGGTGAGCGCATCTTGCTCCGCGTGGTCTCGGCCGACACGACAGGACAGATCATTCTCTTTACTTTCCTGACTATGCTTACCTTAGCGGCCGGCACGGTGCTGATCATGTGGCTAGGGGAGCAGATCACTGAGCGCGGAATCGGGAATGGCATTTCGCTCATCATTTTCATCGGCATCATCGCCAGGTTCCCCAACTCGATCTTTAATGAGATTCAGCAGGCTCTAGCCGGCAACAGGGGGCTCTTGACCGAGGTTTTGCTCATCGCTGTCTTTGTGGGAACCGTAGCCGCCACCGTCGCATTGACGCAAGGCACCCGTAAGATACCGGTCCAGTACGCAAAACGCATCATTGGACGCAAGATCTACGGGGGGCAGAGCACCCATTTGCCGCTGCGAGTGAATACGGCAGGCGTCATGCCCATCATCTTTGCGCAATCGATTCTCTTTGTGCCCCAGACGATCCACACCTTTTTGCCGAAGAGCGGGTTTGTGGAGTCTCTGAACAACATGTTTTCTGCCACGTCGGTCGTGTACTGGCTGATCTACGGGTTGCTCATCGTCTTCTTCACCTACTTCTACACTGCGATTGCCTTTAACCCGGTGGACGTGGCCGACAACATGAAGAAGTATGGCGGGTTTATTCCAGGTGTGCGACCCGGTGCCAAGACCAGTGAGTTCATAGACCACATCCTGACGCGCATCACTTTGCCGGGGTCGATCGCGCTGGCTATCGTGGCCATATTCCCCTACTTCTTGACCAAGGTGTCCAACGTGTCGTATGACTTTGCTTCATTCTATGGTGGCACTTCGTTGCTGATTGTGGTGGGTGTGGTGTTGGACACGCTGCAGCAGGTAGAGTCGCACCTGTTGATGCGTCACTATGATGGGTTCTTGAAGACTGGCAGAATCAAAGGGCGCCGGCGCATGTGAAGCGCACGGTGAGTGGGAGCGGCACCAGACCATGCGCGTCATCATGCTCGGTGCACCCGGCACCGGCAAGGGAACCCAGGCTAGTCTGCTTGCCACCGAGCTTGGCGTAGCCCATATCTCTACAGGCGACATGCTGCGCGAGGCGGTGGCACAGAGGACGCCACTGGGCAAAGAGGTGGAAGGGGTGATGGCCGAGGGGAAGTTGGTCCCTGATGCGCTCATGGTTCGAGTAGTTGAGGAGCGTCTGGCAGCAGATGATTGCGCCAGGGGTTTTATCCTGGACGGCTTCCCCCGTACGGTTGCGCAGGCTGAGGCTCTTGACCGACTATTGGGCGCAAAGGGCAAGACCGTCGACCTTGTAGTGCTTTTGGAGGTTCCGGAGGCGGAGATTGTCAGACGCCTCAGCAGCCGGAGGGTCTGCGCAACCTGTGGGACCGTGTATAACTTGCTCAGCGACGAGCCGGCGCGTACGGGTGTGTGCCCCAAATGCGGAGGGGCCCTTGTGCAGCGCGCGGACGATAATGAGGAGACCGTGCGCGAACGTCTGCGCGTGTATGCGCGGCAAACCGAACCGGTGCGGAAATACTACGAGAAGCAGGGGAAGCTATGTGCCATCCAGGGGGACCGGTCGATCGCTGAGGTGCACAGGGCTATTCTGGAGGCGGTGCAGCGGGCAGGTATGAGCACAACATCGCGCTGAGGACTCAGCGCGAGATCGAGCTCCTGCGGGCATGTGGGAGACTGGTTGCAGAAGCGCTGGAGCTGGCAGAGTCGCTGATCAGGCCTGGGCTACGCACCGAAGTGCTGGATCAGGAGGTGGCGCGCTTCCTGTTGGGACGAGGGGCTCGGGCGGCGTTCAAGAACTACATGGGCTTTCCGGCCCATATCTGCGTGTCCGTTGACGAAGAGGTGGTGCACGGTATCCCAGGTGCAAGAGTTTTGAGTGAAGGGGAGATCGTGGGGGTCGATATTGGCGTAGAAATGGCTGGGTACTACGCCGATGCGTCCAGGACGTTCCCGGTGGGGGACATCTCACCGGAGAAGGAGCGCCTGCTGCGCGCCACGCGCGAGGCACTGTATGCGGGCATCGCTCGGGCGCGCGCGGGGAATCGGCTGTCGGATATTTCGCACGCCATACAGACCACGGTGGAGCAGGCAGGTTTTTCCGTGGTGAGGGCACTGGTGGGACACGGCATAGGCCGGAGCCTTCACGAGCCACCTCAGGTGCCCAACTTCGGCGCCCCTCACCGAGGCCCAAGGCTGCGCCCAGGCATGGTCTTGGCGATCGAGCCCATGGTTAACATGGGAAGTCACGAAGTGACCACGCTTGCGGACGGCTGGACGGTGGTAACGAAGGACAGGTTACCGTCGGCGCACTTCGAACACACGATTGTCGTCACGGACGGTGAGCCGCTAATCCTGACCGAAGACCTGGTCAAGTAGTTGTGGAGCAGGAGGTCCATGGCCAAAGAGCAACCGATACGAGTTGACGGCACAATCATTGAGACGTTGCCCAACGCCGCATTCCGGGTGGAGTTGGAAAACGGTCACCAGGTGCTGGCGCACATTTCCGGCAAAATGCGCATGCACTTTATAAGGATTTTGCCGGGTGACAAGGTGACCGTGGAACTGTCGCCGTACGACTTGACCCGGGGGCGGATTACGTACCGGTACAAGTAAGGCCACATAGCCTGAGATGAGGGGGATCTCAGGGAGCAACGGGCAGGCCATTGTGCCTGTCAGGTGCGACGGGTGCGTGGAGTCGGAGTAGAACGATGAAAGTGCGTTCATCAGTAAAGAAGATTTGTGAGAGCTGCAAGATTGTTCGGCGCAAGGGCGTGGTGATGGTGATCTGCAAGAACCCGCGCCATAAGCAGCGGCAGGGTTGAGCAAGGGTGTGACTTTCTTTCGAGGAGGCCGTTTTGGCACGTATCGCTGGAATTGACTTGCCGCGCGAGAAGCGAATCGAGATAGCCCTGACCTACATCTATGGCATAGGTCTAACTTCGTCGCGGAAGATTCTGGCCAAGGCTGGGGTTAACCCCGACATTCGCGTCAAGGACCTTTCGCCCGATGATGCAGCGAAGATCCGTTCCATCATTGCGGCGGAGTACAAGGTGGAAGGCGCTCTGCGCGCGGAAGAGACGATGAACATCAAGCGGTTGATGGACATTGGCTGCTACCGTGGGCTTCGGCACCGCCGTAATCTTCCGGTGCGCGGCCAGCGCACGCACACCAACGCCCGCACGCGCCGTGGGCGCCGGCGCATCGTGGGCGTGAAGAAGAAATCGTAGCGCGGACGTGAAGAAATTGCCATGCGGAGGTAAAGTTTGGGCGCAATGCGAAGGCGTGCGCGTAAGCGCACAAGTGTCGAGGCAAACGGCGTGGCCCATATCAAGGCCACCTTCAACAACACCATTGTTTCGTTGACCGATAGTTACGGCAACGTGATCTCCTGGGCGTCAGCGGGGCGGATCGGCTTCAAGGGCTCGCGCAAGAGCACCCCTTTTGCCGCCCAGCTTGCTGCCGAAGCAGCGGCGAAGGAGGCTCTTGAGCTTGGCCTGCGCCGTGTGGAAGTGATGATCAAGGGACCGGGCGCCGGCCGTGAAGCAGCCGTACGATCGTTGCAGGCGGCCGGTCTGCAGGTGGTGGCCATAAAGGACGTCACCCCCATCCCGCACAACGGCTGTCGTCCGCCAAAGCGCCGTCGGGTCTGACGCCGCGTAGAGAATAAGAACCGGAGCACTGGAGGCAGTTTTTCATGGCACGATATACTGGACCGGACTGCAAGCTATGCCGTCGCGAAGGGCAGAAGCTGTTTCTCAAGGGCACCAAGTGCGACAGCGCCAAGTGCCCATTCGAGAAGCGCGGCTATGCCCCGGGCCAGCACGGCCGCACACGCCGCTTCAAGCAGTCGCAGTTTGCCTTGCAGCTGCGCGAAAAGCAAAAAGTGCGGCGTATCTACGGCGTGCTCGAGGCGCAGTTCCGCAACTATTTTGAAAAGGCAGTGCGCCAGCCTGGCATCACCGGCGAGAACCTCCTGCGGCTGTTGGAGACTCGTCTGGACAATGTGGTGTACCGCCTGGGCCTGGCTCCATCGCGGAAGGCAGCGCGACAGCTGGTTCGCCACCGCCACTTCTTGGTCAACAATCGCATCGTCGATGTCCCATCGTACCGACTCAAGCCGGGCGATGAGGTGAAGGTCAGGGCAAAGAGTCGGCAGCTGGAAATCTTCCATGCCTCCATGCGGCGCATGCGTGACGGGAAACAGCTGCCCTGGCTGGCCCTGGACAAGGCGAACATGTCGGGAACGCTCCTGGAAATTCCCAATCGCGCCGATATCCCGCTGCCGGCGAACGAGAGTCTCATTGTGGAGCTCTACTCCAAGTGATAGCGTGCCCCTTGTGCGGGCAGCGGCGGAACACGGAGTGGACACATTTGTGGAGTGAAGATACATGAGCTTACCCAATTTTCAGATGCCGGAGAGCATCGAGCTCGACGAATCGGTCTATAGCAACACCCACGGCCGATTCATTGTGCAACCCTTGGAGAAGGGTTTCGGCGTCACCATCGGCAATGCGCTGCGCCGGGTACTCCTGTCCTCCCTGCCGGGTGCGGCCATCACCATGGTGCGCATCGACAAAGTGCAACACGAGTTCTCGACGATTCCCGGCGTCAAAGAGGACGTGGCCGAGATCGTCATGAACCTGAAGGAGGTGCGCCTCAAGCTCATTAACCGAAAGCCCGACAAAGTGGTGCTGCACCTGAAGGGCCCGCGTGAGTTCAAGGCCGGCGATATTGCCGTCAACCCCGCGGATTTTGAGGTGCTTAATCCCGAGCACCACATTGCCACGCTTAATGAGAAGGCCGACTTCAAGATCGAGCTGCGCATCGGGCGTGGGAGGGGGTATGTGCCGGCAGAGGAGAATCGCCTCCCAGATCAGCCCATTGGTTCGATTCCCATTGATGCCATCTATACGCCCATCAAGAATGTGCGCTACACGGTCGAGAACACCCGGGTGGGACAGCGCACCGACTATGAGCGCCTGATCCTGGAGATCGATACCGATGGCAGCATCACGCCGGACGATGCCCTCACGTACGCGGGTCAAATCCTTCAGGACCACATCCAGCTCTTCATTAACTTTGAAGTGGAGCCGGAGGAAGAGGAGCCGGTGGAGGTGGACGAGGAGGCAGCGCGGATTCGCAAGCTGCTGAAGATGAGCGTCGAGGAGCTGGAGCTTTCGGTGCGGGCCTCCAACTGCCTGCGGGCGGCCAACATCGAGACCATCGCGGACCTAGTGCGGCGCGACGAACAGGAGATGCTTCGCTTCCGCAACTTTGGGCGCAAGTCACTGCAGGAATTGAACAGGATCTTGGAGTCCAGGGGCCTGCACTTTGGTATGGATGTGGACAAGTATTTGCAAGAAGAACCAAAGTAGAACGTCACCTTAGTCAGGACGAGCGTCGATGCGACATAACAGGAAACTGAAGAAACTGGGCAGGACGGCTAGCCATCGCCGGGCGCTGCTGTCCAATCTGGTCAGCGCTTTGTTCGAACACCTGAGCATCAAAACTACATTGGCCAAGGCCAAAGAGGCACGGCGCCTTGCGGACCGACTCATCAACATCGCCAAGCGCAACGACTTGCACTCGCGCCGCCTTGTGCTGGCCACCGTGCGTGATAAGGCGGTGGTGCGGAAGCTATTCTCTGAGATTGCGCCGCGTTATGCGGAGCGGAAAGGCGGGTACACCAGGGTGGTGGCGTTAGGGCGCCGCTACGGCGATGGCGCGGAGCTAGCCATCCTCGAGCTGGTGGGGTACGAGGGCGTGCAGAAGGCCCGCATCGAGGCGCAGCGTGAGAAGCGCGAGGCCAAGAAGAAAGAGAAGGAAAAGCAGGCAGAGGAGAAGGCTCCTGCCCCTGCGGCCGAGAGCGGTGATTGACACGGTGTCAAGGGGCCTGGTGCTCACGGACCAGCAATCTGATGTATCCCACGAGGCGATATGGTGCAGCAGGCAACCCAGGGTTGCCTTTTGCTTTTCTGGACCAAGAGGCACGTTTGTAGCTCCATGGTCTGGAGGTGAGCTGTGGGTGAAAGGATAAGAGGAACCATCAAAGCACCGCGAGGGTTGAACCTCGTGTGCAAGGGGTGGCACCAAGAAGCCGCCCTGCGTATGCTCATGAACAACTTGGAGCAGGGAGCAGACCCCGAGCACCTGGTCATCTACGGTGGCAGCGGCAAGGCGGCGCGCAACTGGGACGCGTACGACGCCATCGTGAGATGCCTTAAGGACCTGGAGAACGATGAGACGCTCCTCATTCAATCGGGCAAGCCGGTAGGCATATTCAGGACCCACACCTACGCGCCGCGTGTGCTGATTGCCAACTCCCTGATCGTCCCCCAGTGGGACAATGACGCCTACTTCGATGAGCTCGACGCCAAGGGGCTCATCATGTACGGTCAGATGACCGCCGGAAGTTGGATTTTCATCGGCCAGCAAGGGATACTGCAGGGGACGTACGAGACTTTTGCTGCGGCAGCCAAACGCCATTTCGGCGGTTCGCTCCGCGGCAAGTTTCTGCTGACCGGTGGCCTGGGTAACATGGGAGGGGCTCAGGCCCTTGCGGCCAAAATGAACGGTGCCGCCTTTTTGGGCGTGGAGTTCCGGCGCGAGGTCATCGAGCGCGTCATTCGTGAGGGATTGTGTGACCGCCTCTGCGAAAACCTGGACGAGGCGCTCCAGTTGGTGTTGGCGGCCAAAGAGAGGGGCGAGGCGCTCTCTGTCGGCCTGGTGGGGAACACGGCGGAGACGCATCCAGAGATCTTGCGCCGGAACATCATTCCGGATGTGGTCACCGATCAGACGTCGGCCCATGAGCCAAAGAGGTACTGGCCAAAAGGGCTTTCACGCCAGCAAGCGGAGCGCCTGCGTGAAGAGGACCCGGAGAAGTATGTGGAGCTGGCAAAAGAGTCTATGGCCGAGCACGTGCGCGCCATGCTTGGGTTCAAGCGCCGCGGGGCGGTGGTGTTTGACTATGGTAACGGTATCCGCCAGTATGCATACGAGAAGGGCGTGGCCGACGCCTTTGACATCAAAGGGTTCGTCTTGGAATACATTCGGCCGCTCTTCTGTGAGGGGCGCGGTCCATTCCGCTGGGCCGCCCTGTCGGGAGACCCAGAGGACATCTTCAAAATCGACGCTGTCATTTTAGACGAATTTTCCCACGACAGGGTGCTGGTGAATTGGATTACGCTCGCGCAGAAGTACCTGGATTTTGCCCGCTTGCCGGGGTTGCCCGCCAGAGTCTGTTGGCTGGGTTACGGGGACAGGGCCAAGCTTGGGCTCCGGATCAATGACATGGTGAGGACAGGGGAGCTGAAGGCGCCCATTGTCATAGGGCGCGATCACTTGGACTGCGGGTCGGTGGCTTCGCCCTTGCGCGAGACCGAGGGGATGCGGGACGGCTCCGATGCCGTGGCCGACTGGCCGATTCTTAACGCGCTCCTCAATGCGGTGTCGGGGGCAAGCTGGGTGGCCGTGCATGATGGCGGCGGCGTGGGTCATGGCAAGGCGATCCATGCAGGCCAGGTGATCGTAGCGGATGGGACACCAGAGATGGCGGTGCGCCTGGACAGGGTGCTCACCAACGACCCAGGAATCGGCATCGCGCGCCACGTGGACGCCGGCTACCCAGAGGCAATCGCCACTGCCAGGGGAAAAGGGGTGAAAATCCCTATGTGGCCGCAGGGGTAGAGGTGCGCGCAGACCTGCTTATCCTGCATGCTGCCCAAGTCGTGACGCCCCAGTTAGGCCAGTCGTCCGGCACTGGGGACGCACGAATGGTTACATTCCAGGATGGAGCGGTGGCGATCAGGGGCGAGAGGGTGGTGGCCGTAGGCCCAACGGACGAGGTACTGGCTTCCGTGGCGCGCCATCGCAATACGGTAGTTATCGATGCCGCCGGTAAGGTTGTGACTCCTGGCCTGATAGACGCGCACACCCACCTCGTGTTTGCTGGGAGCAGGGAGCAGGAGTTCGAGCTGCGAGCCATGGGCAAGAGCTACCAGGAGATTGCTGCCGCAGGCGGAGGAATCCGAGCCAGCGTGCGCCAGTTGCGCGCCGCACGCAAGGACGAGCTGGTGGCTGCAGCGTTGGAAAGACTGGACCGCTTTTTGGCAAACGGCGTCACCACCATTGAAGTGAAAAGCGGGTACGGTCTCAGCTATGCGGACGAAATCAAGTCCCTGGAGGTGGTAGTCGAGCTGCAACGCTGCCACCCGGTGGAGGTGGTGCCCACGCTGCTCGCGGCACATGAGGTGCCAGATGAGTTTCGCGCCGATCGGGCCGCTTATCTCCAGCTGGTGGTAGAAAAGATTATCCCGGCCGTGGCGGCGCGGAAACTGGCAGAGTTTTGCGACGTGTTCTGTGAAGAGGGTGTGTTCAGCGTAGAGGAAGCACGCCAGGTACTGTTGGCGGGAAAGGCGCATGGACTGAAGCCCAAGGTGCATGCGGAGCAGCTTGCACCTTCAGGTGGCGCGCGCCTGGCCTCTGAAGTGGGCGCAATTTCTGCCGACCATCTTGATTTTGTAGATGAGGCTGGTATTCGTGCGTTGCGTGCAGCTGGGGTGGTACCCGTGCTTTTGCCGGGCGCTGTGTTCTTCCTGGGCAGGAACCGCTACGCACCTGCGCGGGCGATGATTGAGGCTGGCTTGCCGGTGGCATTGTCCACCGACTTTAACCCGGGCACCTGCATGACGGAGTCCCTGCCTCTCATGATGACGTTGGCTTGCACGCACATGCACATGACGCCCGCAGAGGCCCTTATGGCCACAACGCTCCATGCGGCTCAGGCCATCGACCGTCGCGAGGGCCTTGGCCGCCTGGAGACCGGCGCCCAGGCTGATTGCGTCGTATGGGACGTGCCAGACTATCGCCACATCGCCTACCATTTCGGCGTGCAACTGGTTGATTTGGTAGTCAAGAGAGGGCACGTTGTGTATCAGCGGCCTTCGTCCGGAGTTACGCGAGAGTACGCTACTGCAGCGAGTGAGGGATGTTCATGAGACATTTGTGTGCCGCGATAGGGGTGGCGATGGTGGTATTCGCCATCGGGTGCACGAGAAACGAAAAGCTTCCCTACGGCATTGCCCTCCTGGATCGAGTCGACGTCGGCGGCGTGAAGCAGGTGGAGATCTCGCCACCCGTCGCTGAGGCCACATACGAGCGAGGGGGCGTGACTACTGGGAAGAGCCCCTTTCTGCTTGTGGGCCAGGCCGAAGGCTATCGGACGGCTTTTGTGGTGCGCTTTGCCGCACTGCCGGATAGCTCGGTGGTCGACCGCGCGACGCTCTGGCTCTCGCCCGCGTCCTATCGCGGGGAACCCGGTCAAGTTGAGCTTTCGGTGCACCAAGTCGTTGCGGGCTGGGGCGAAGAGTCGGTGACGTGGGATAGCCTTGTTGGGCCAAACGGTCCACAGGTGGGGTGGGGCACAGTGGTGGCTGGTGATTCGCTGCGGGTGGGCCTGTCGATTGACCCCGCACTGGTACAAGCGTGGATCGATAGCACCGCGCCAAACTACGGGCTCTACGTGACCGGCACCGGCCAGACCATTGTTGAGTTTCACTCCAGACAAGCGACGGATACGACGCGCTATCCCAAGCTGGAACTGAGTTACGTGCGCAAGGGCGTTGCCGGCACAACCTTGATCCGACCAGATCGCGATGCCTTCCTTGTGACTCACGAGGGGGACGCGCCACAAGGCCGATTGATGATTGCCAATGGGACGGGCTGGCGCATCCTGCTCAAATTCTCTCTGGACTCCATTCCAAGAGATGCGACCATCAACCGCGCGCGGCTTGAGCTGTGGTTGGATCAAACCTCTACCAAATTGCGTGAGACTGGGATGGCAATTGCAGGAAGGCCGGTGGTAAGTGATACGTGGGACCCCGCTTCCATTGCTGTGGACACGACGATGAGCGTGCCTGTGGCGGCAATTGTCCCGGCCAGCGAAAAGATAACGTTTTCGGTGTCCAGTGAGATTAGCGATTTCACCGCCATGGTACAGGCGTGGACGTCGGGCAGATTGCCGAACCGTGGCCTGATGCTTTACTCCACTGGTGAGGGACTGGATATTTCGGAGGCCGTGGTGTATGCATCTGGGGCTGTCGAGGCTCGCCCGCCACGCCTTCTGGTTGAGTACACCTTGCCACCGCGTCCTTGATGGAGGATGAGATCGTGAGTTGGTTGCGTTTACCTTGCCTTCGGGCGCTGCTTGCGTGCGCGGTGGCGCTTTCTGCCTGCCATGCAGGGAGGGCCGGATCGGTGTACAGTTCCAAAGGAATCGGCTTCTGGCGGATCTATCCAGGCAGTCAGGGCGCTGCCATGGGCGGCGTGGGTATCGCGCTCACTGACAATCTCTCAATTAACCTGCGAAACCCTGCGGCGCGCTTTCCTGCTGGCTTCACGCGCGTGTTCACTGACGCCTCCTTCGACTTCAGCACCATCTCCACGAAGTACGGAAATGCACGCTCGCACTTTGCCCAGGCGAACAGCTTTTCTATGCTTGTACCCCTGGGATCAAAGATCTCTCTGTCCGCCATACTGGGGCCGGCCAGCGAGGTGCGATATGCCGTTTCCGACACAGATACCTTGCCCGGGTATCAGTATTGGCGGGAGGTGACTGGTCAGGGAGGCCTAAGCCGAGGCGAGCTCGCAGTGTTTGTTAAGCCGAGCAACTATCTTTATCTCGGAGTTTCCGCTCAGCTTTACTTCGGGCGAATCCAAGAGACGTGGAAGACCACATTCTCCTCCACTGACTTTACCAGTGCACACGATCGTTTCTCCACCCATCTTCAAGGTTTTGGGGGCACTGTAGGGATTCTGACCCGTCCGACCAGCCGCCTGGCTCTTGGCGCCGTGCTCACTCCTGGCACGGACTTGGACGCTGCGACAGACATCCGGCATGCGTTTATTGGAGCGGACACTTCCCTTACGCGCGTCTTGCACTTGCCTGTAATGTGGGGCGTGGGAGCAAGCTACCAATGGCCCTTTGGTCTTACGTTGGCCGTCGACTATTACCGGCAAGAGTGGGGGGCGGTCGAACGCTCCCCTGACCAAAGGTATAGCTACGCGGACGCGGCTTTTCTCATGGGTGGCGTCGAATACGTACCAAGTCGCAAGCTCAGCGATCCATACCTCAGGAAAGTGGCGTACCGCGCGGGTTTTCGCTATGGCCATGTCCCGGTTTTGACCAGCGGAGATCGAAGGCCAACCGAATATGTGTTCACGACAGGGCTTGGCTTTCCCTTCTTTTCATTCTTGGGAAGGGTTGACCTTACCTATGAACTCATCCTCCGCGGCTCTGAGAGTGTGGACCCAGCCCGTGAGAGAGTACACCGGGTATTGATAGGCCTGGGCGGAGCAGAGCGCTGGTTCCAACGCCAGTAGATGCAGCGCAGCAAATAGTGCTTGCTTTTTTTCATCGAATTTGCCAAATTCAAATTCCAATCCGTTATCGTTGTCAAGGATAGTAGCTGGAGGAGGATTTGCCAGTGAAAAGGACGGTCCTTCCGGGGATGGTAGCTGGAATCACGGCAGTGGGGGTTGTGGGTGCATGGTTGTGCTCCATCGCGCTTTGGTCCGGCTGTGCTGCGACGGGCCCAAAGATCTCGCCGGAACAGGAGATGGCCCGTAGAAAAGCAATCCAGGACTCTATCAGGGCCGCTCAGCGCCTCGAGATCCTCAAGAAGTGGAGTCTTGGCTATGAGCACTACAAGAACAAAAGCTACCGCGATGCCATCCCGCACTTTTGGAAAGTCATCGAGATGGACACGGCCCAGCACGAGATGAAGGAGGTCTACACTGTTCTTGGCGATGCCTATATCAAGCTGAATGTTCCTGATAGCGCGCTCCTCGTCTATGAGCTGGGAGTGGAGGTGTTTCCGCAAAATGCCCACCTCCACCGCAGCCTTGGCTATCTTTACGGCGTGATCGGCCGTGTGCCCGAGGCGATCCACCAGTACGAAGAGGCGTTGAAGATCGAACCGAACCGAGTCGACGACCGTCGGGCCCTTGCGAACCTTTACATCAAGGCTGAGAACATAGACGGTGCCATACTGCAGTTGGAAAAAGTGCTAGAGGTGGATCCGGGTGACAAGCAAAGCCAGGAGACCTTGAGCTCGCTGTACCGGGCAAGTGGGGATGAAATGGGCTACGTGCAGGCCTTGGAAAAGGCGCACCAGCTGGACCCGGAGAATACCGAGACCATGCTCAAGCTGGGCAAGGCATACTACGACCGCAACGAGAATCAGAAGGCGGTCACCATCCTGGAGAAACTCCTGGCCAAAACGCCCAACGACACCTACGCCATGGAGCTTCAGGCGGGTGCGCTCCAGAACATGAAACGGTTCAAGGAGGCCATCGCGGTCTACGACAAGGTCATAGCGCTGAAACCCGACAACAAGCGGGCCTATTGCGAACAGGCGTCATGTTACAAGGAGCTGGGGCAATTTGCCAAAGCTCGCGCGTTGGTACGGAAGGTCTCCTCGATGGACCCAAAGTACGGCTATGCCTACTTTGTTGCCGGCGAGATCTATGAGGCATCCGTTGATGCCTGCATGACGCAGCGGGGTGAGCGGAGCCCAAAGTTTGATGACAAGCTGGTCTACTGGTTTGCCTACGAGGAGTACCGGAAGGCGGCTGAAGACCTCGAGACGCGCGACTATGCGCAGCGCCGCATGGCTTATCTGAAGAACCTCATTCCCACGGAGGACGATATCTTCTTTCACAAGGAGGAGTGGACCAAGAAGCGGACACGGCTGGATTGCTATCAGTGGATCTACTGAGGCCAATGAAGGTGGCATAGTCCGCAGGGCTTGTTCCCACTCACGAGGGGACGAAGGTGGAAGAACTACGCCGCACTGATCCAGAGGTCTACAAGGCCATTGCCGACGAGGTGGCCAGGCAAAACGACAAACTGGAGCTCATCGCATCGGAGAATTTTGTCAGCGTGGCAGTGCTCCAGGCGATGGGCCAGGTGATGACCAACAAATACGCCGAAGGCTACCCCGGTAAGCGATACTACGGCGGCTGCGAACACGTAGATGTGGTGGAGGAGCTCGCTAGGGAACGCGCCAAGAAGCTCTTCGGGGCCGAGCACGCGAACGTACAACCCCACTCCGGCTCCCAAGCGAACATGGCCGCGTACTTTGCCTTTGTCAATCCTGGCGATACCGTGATGGGGATGAACTTGGCACACGGGGGGCATTTGACCCATGGCAGTCCGGTCAACTTCTCTGGCCGCTTCCTCCGGATGGTGTTCTATGGCGTTGACCGGAGCGGATACATTGACATGGGGGAGGTGGAGGCAGTGGCCCGGCGGGAGCGTCCCCGATTGATCATCACGGGCGCCAGTGCCTATTCGCGGGCCATCGACTATGCGGCCTTCCGCCAAATCGCCGACAGCGTGGGTGCCAAGCTCATCGCCGATATTGCCCACCCGGCGGGGCTGATCGCTTGTGGCCTCCTGCCGAGTCCGCTACCGCACTGCCATGTGGTCACCTCCACCACTCATAAGACGCTCCGTGGCCCTCGGGGCGGACTCATCCTGATAGGCAAAGATCAGGAAAACGACATGGGATTGACCACCCCCAAGGGCAGACTGAAGATGATCTCCGAGATCATCGACTCGAACGTCTTCCCCGGGTTTCAAGGCGGACCGCTGATGCACGTGATTGCAGCCAAGGCGGTGGCGTTCAAGGAGGCGCTGGAGCCGGAATTCAGGTCCTATTCGGCGCAGGTCATTGCCAATGCCAAGGCGCTCGCCAATGCCTTGATGGAACGTGGCTATCAGATCGTCTCCGGCGGAACCGACACCCACCTCATGTTGGTGGATCTGCGGAACAAAGGGTTGACCGGCAGGGATGCCGAGCGGGCACTGGAGCAGGCCGGCATCACGGTTAACAAAAATATGGTGCCTTTTGATGACCAGAGCCCATTTGTGACCAGTGGCATCCGGCTGGGGTCGCCGGCGCTCACGACGCGTGGCATGAAGGAACCCGAGATGGTCTACATCGCGGAGCTCATTGACCAGGTGCTGTCGCACATGGGCGACGAGAAGGTGTACACTCAGGTGCGTGGCGCGGTGCGCGAGCTCTGTACCCGGTTCCCGCTGTACACGTTCATGGAGGCTGCGGCTGTAGCCCAGTAGCGTGGCGAGGGCGGTATGAAGTGCCCATTTTGTGCTCATCCGGATACGCACGTAATCGACTCGCGCACGCGAGGCGACGGGCAGTTCGTGCGGCGACGACGCGAGTGCCTGGCGTGCGGTAAACGCTTCACCACCAAAGAATATGCCGATGTGGGCCCCATCCTGGTCATTAAGGCCGATGGGCGCCGAGAGCCGTTCGACCGCAACAAGATCCTGCACGGTGTGCAATTGGCGTGCACCAAACGACCGATCTCGGTCCAGGCTATGGAAGACCTCGTAGCGGGCGTGGAAGCAGAACTGCGCGAGCTGGGGGCGGAAGAGGTGGAATCAAAGCTCATCGGCGAGAAGGTAGCGCAACGCCTCAAAGAGTTGGACGATGTTGCCTACGTGCGGTTTGCCTCGGTTTACCGCAAATTCCAGACTAAAGAGGGGTTCCTGGAAGAGCTGCGCCAGCTGAAGGGTGAGTGACCTCGGCGCTGACCTGCCAGGGTCTACCCCGGCATGGTGAAAAACAGGGCAGACACGACCCACGCGGGTCGAGTCGTGCCCTTTTCGGTGTGTGGGTTCTATCCTGACGGAGTCTACCTTGCGGATACTACAGCATCGAACCTTTTCTGGAGGAGTACACCCTCCACAAAACAAACTCACCGCGCGCCTTCCCATCGAGGACATAGTCCCGCCGCCCATGGTGGTGATCCCGCTCCAGCAGCACCTCGGTGCACCGGCTGAACCCGTGTGCCAAGTGGGCGACATGGTGAAAATCGGCGACAAAATCGGAGAGGCAAAAGGGTTTGTCTCCGTACCGTGCCATGCCTCGGTCTCCGGGACGGTGAAGGCAGTGGAGCCCCGCCTGCACCCATTGGGGGGCAAAGTCTTGTCGGTAGTCATAGAAAACGACGGCAAGGGTGAAGTGAGTCCGTCGCTGGTACCGGACGATGGCTACTTAGAGCGCTCCCCCGATGAGCTTCGCAGCCGCATTCGCGAAGCCGGACTGGCCGGCATGGGAGGAGCAGCATTCCCCACGCATGTGAAGCTCTCCCCACCGGCAAACAAGCCCATCGACACGCTCATCATCAATGGGGCGGAGTGCGAGCCTTACTTGACCTCAGACCACCGATTGATGCTTGAACATCCGCGCGAGATCCTTGCCGGTGTTCAGGTCATCGTGAAGATTCTCGGCTGCAAGAGGTGTTTCATCGCCATCGAGGATAACAAGCCTGACGCTATCGAGACGATGCGTAGAGCGGTCGCCGAGGGTGGATACCCCTATCAGGTGCTCCCATTTCGGGCGAAGTACCCGCAAGGTGCCGAAAAGCAGCTGATCAAGGCGGCCACGGGGCGAGAAGTGCCTCGCGGGGGCCTGCCCATGGATGTGGGCTGCTTGGTCCACAACGTGGGTACGGCGAAAGCCATCTACGAGGCTGTGGCCTTGCGCAAGCCCCTCGTGGAGCGGGTGGTGACGGTGACCGGGGCAGGCGTCCGTTCGCCCAAGAATCTGCGTGTCCCCCTTGGTACTCCTTTTGCGCACCTTTTTGCCCAGTGCGGAGGCCTGAGTGAGGACGCAGGCAAGATCATCATGGGGGGGCCAATGATGGGCATTGCGCAGTTTTCCGATGAGGTGCCGGTGATCAAGGGCACATCCGGCGTGGTCGTGCTCAGCAAAGCGGAGAGCAAAGTGCCAGCGCCCCATCCCTGTATTGGCTGCGCCCGATGTGTAGACGCCTGCCCAATGAAACTGGTGCCGACGCATATTCAGACCCTTGTCAGGCATGAACGCTTTGGCATGGCCAAGACCTATGGTTTGCTGGATTGCATAGAGTGCGGGTGCTGCGGCTTTGTCTGTCCAGCCGGTATCCCCTTTGTGCACTTGATGAAGTACGGAAAGATGAAAGTCTATCAGCTGGAGAGGGCAGCGGGGGCAAAAAGCGCGTAGCCCAGCGGCACAGCGCGGAACAGACCGGCAAGGTAAGGCGGATGGAGAATGGAGCAGGAGCGTTATCTCTCGGCATCGCCACATGTGAGTGACGGGGAGTCGATCCCGAAGATCATGTATGGAGTGGTGCTGGCGCTTTTGCCAGCGGCGGTGGGCGCAGTCTACTTCTTCGGGCTCAAGGCCCTGTGGATTATCTTGATTGCCTCGGCGGCTGCGATTGGCAGTGAGGCGGCAGTACAGGCGGCGTTGCACAAGAGGATCACAATCGCAGATGGCAGCGCGCTGGTCACTGGCATCCTGGTCGCCTTCAACGTGCCGGCCTCTGTTCCGCTGTGGATGCCGGCCCTGGGGGCGATTTTTGGGATTGTCGTGGGCAAGCATGCGTTTGGTGGTCTTGGTTACAACCCCATGAACCCAGCCCTCTTGGGGCGGGCGTTCTTGCTGGCTTCGTGGCCCACGCACATGACGGTCTTTACAGCTGCGCCACGCGGGGGCTCTCTTTCCGGCATTGAGCCTGCTACCATTAGCGCTCTTGGCCTCGATGCGGTGACCCAGGCCACTCCATTGAAGCTGCTCAAGGGAGCGCGTGAAGTCCTGGCCAACTCAGCGGTGGCTGATCCGGCGAAGTACGCTGACTATGCCAAGGCGGTCAATGCTCTGTACGACTCCTACGGCAACCTGTTCTGGGGCAAAGTGGGCGGGTGCATAGGCGAAACCTCTGCGTTTCTCCTCCTTGTTGGCGCGCTGTTCCTCCTCTACAAACGCTACATCGGCTGGAAAATCCCATTTGCTTATCTCGGCACGGTAGCCTTGTTGTCGTGGATTTTTGCCGGCACAGACGGCCTTTTCTCTGGAAAGCCACTATTCCATCTCCTTTCCGGCGGGGTGATGCTTGGTGCCTTCTACATGGCTACCGACATGGTGACTTCGCCGGTCACCTTCCGCGGCCGCCTGCTGTTCGGAGCGGGATGCGGGGTCATTACCATGATCATCAGGCTCATCGGCGGTTATCCGGAAGGGGTGTGCTATTCGATCTTGCTCATGAATCTGACCGTTCCCTTGCTGGATCGCTCGACCAGACCGAGGATTTTGGGAGAGAAGAAGTGAAGGAGATTGCGAAGTTCAGCGGCATCTTGCTGCTGGTGACTGTGGTTGCTGCAGGGTCCCTGTCGGCAGTGAATAGCATAACCAAGCCGCGCATCGAGCGACAGCGGCAGCTAAAAACTCTGGAGGCACTGGCGTGGGTGCTTCCGGGCGTGTCTGCAGAGCAAGTAGAAGCCGTGACGCGTGACGGTCGCGTGCTCTACTATGTAGGCTTCCAAGGGGCTGGCAAGGAACACGTGCTGGGCTACGCGGTGCCCGGAAAGAGCAAAGGGTACGCTGGCGATGTGGAGACACTGGTGGGGGTAGATACGGCGTTCACTATCAAGGGCATCAGGGTCTTGGCTCAGCGCGAAACACCTGGTCTTGGAACAAAGATCATGGAGACACGTGCGGGAGAAGAGGTTCCTTACTTCCAGGCCCAGTTTGTTGGACGCACGGCTGAGCAGTGCAAGGTGGACAAAGACGGCGGTCCGATTGTCAGCATCATCGGCGCTACTATCTCCTCGCGGGCTGTAGCCGCCGGGGTAGCAGCTGCGATCGATTCCCTGCGGGTCTGGCTGCGCGCGAGCGTGTCTTTGCCCGAACAGGGCCAGGGGGCTTCCCCGGAGTACTCCACGCAGGTGAGGCAGTAGGACCAAGAAGGAACTGTTCAGGATGTCAGCACGACGCGAGTTGGTGAAAGGGGTCTACGAGCAGAACCCGGTATTCAGACAGGTGCTGGGGCTGTGTCCCACACTGGCGGTGTCGACTTCTATTGAAAATGCAATAGGCATGGGGGCAGCGGCCACCTTTGTTCTTTGCTGCTCGAATGTGATTGTTTCGCTTATCCGCAAAGGTGTGCCAGCCAAGATCCGCATCCCCATCTACATCGTGGTCATTGCCACATTCGTGACCATCGTGGATATGGTCATGGCCGCCTTTGCGCCGGTGCTTTACAAGGCACTCGGCATTTTCGTCCCGTTGATCGTTGTCAACTGCATCATCCTAGGGCGGGCTGAGGCGTTTGCGGGGAAGAACAGCGTCGGCCTGTCTCTGCTGGATGGTATCGGCATGGGCGCGGGGTTCACCTTCGCCCTGTTGGTGTTGGCTGTGATCCGCGAGCTCCTGGGGGCGGGGAAGATAATGGGTCATCCGGTCTTTGGCGAGAGGTTCGAGCCGGTACTTCTGATGATCTTGGCGCCGGGTGGTTTCCTCACCGTGGGTTTCCTGCTGGGGCTGTTTAACTGGTTGGACCGTAGACGCGCCAGGTCCTGATCTCCTGGCATGCCATCAGCAAACTGGAAGGTCTGGTATGGATGTCCGCAGCCTGTTAATCATTGCCGTCGGAGCGATCTTTATCAACAACTTTGTGCTCATGCGCTTTTTGGGCATCTGTCCCTACATCGGCGTGTCCAAGTCTTTGGACTCGGCGGTGGGCATGGGTGCGGCGGTGATCTTTGTGATGACGTTGGCCTCGGTGGTCACCTTTTTGGTGGAGAAGTACCTGTTGGTTCCTGAGTCCAGCGTGTTCAAGCTGATTTTGGCCGGGCACCAGGCGCCCGATCTGCGTTTCTTGCGCACCATTGCCTACATTCTCACCATCGCCAGCCTTGTGCAGTTCGTGGAGATGGTCATCCAGAAGAGCAGTCCTGCTCTGTACAAGTCGCTGGGCATCTACTTGCCGCTCATCACCACAAACTGCGCGGTCTTGGGCGTGGCCTTGTTGAACCAGGGGGAAAACTTTAATTTCATCCAGAGCGCGGTAAACGGCTTTTCGGCCGGGGTGGGCTTTACCCTTGCGCTGGTGCTAATGTCCAGTATCCGGGAGAAGTTGGAACTGGCGGATGTGCCCGCGGCACTGCGGGGCGTGCCTATTGCCTTTATCATGGCCGGCCTCATGTCGATCGCCTTCCTCGGTTTCTCCGGCCTGACCCTGAAATGATCACATGCCCCCTCCGCCGCGCAGGTCAACGCCGTTTGCTTGAGCCCCTCCCGAGATGTCGGTCAGCTGCGAGGGGCTCATCTGTCTTGAAAGCGCAACAAGGGCCCAGAAAGCTACCTTTGCACGGTGGGACAGGCCGCCATGGAGGAACTGAACAGGGCGCCGAGCCGAGGCTGAGGACGGTGTGGTAAAAGGCAAGAAGACAAGAGACGAAAAGAGGATGCCGTTCCTCGACCACCTGGAGGAGCTGCGCTGGCGGCTCATAAAGAGCTTGGTCGCAATTGCCGTTGGTTGTGTGATTTGCTACGGGGTGTCTGGCCAACTGATGGCATATCTGACGAAGCCGTTTCCGAAGCAGCTGGTGTTTCTTTCCCCAGCTGAGGGGTTCATGGTGAGGCTCAAGGTCTCGTTGTTCGGAGGTCTTGTGCTTGCCCTGCCAGTGGTGTTCTACCAGCTGTGGCAGTTCGTGGCACCGGGACTGGTGGAGAAGGAGCGGCGCTATGTGCCATCGGTAGTGCTTATCTCCACCTTCTCTTTTGTACTCGGCGCTGCCTTTGCGTACCTGGTTATCGTGCCTCTGGCCATTCAGTTCTTCCTCGGTTTTGAGAGCGCAAATCTTGTGGCCACTATCCGGGTGAACGAATATCTGGCCTTCGTGACCAACATGATGTTAGCGTCCGGGGTGGTTTTTGAGATGCCGCTACTCAGTTTCTTTCTGGGTCGCCTCGGGTTGCTCACACCCAGGTTCCTGCGCTCCAAGAGGCCTTACGCCGTGGTGGCCATTTTGACCATTGCGGCCATCCTCACCCCGCCGGACGTGCTGAGTCAGATTCTCTTGGCCGCGCCGATGATGCTTCTTTACGAGGTGAGCATCTTGACGGCGGGCTTGGCTGCACGCAGGGGAAAGCGTAGGCGCAAGTCTTCAGACTAGGGGTACAAGCCTGGCAAGGCTGAAGGGTGAGTACTATGGACATTATGCCACAGCGCTACGAGGAGTTAGATAGCGAACAGCTGGTGGGGCGCATCAAAGAGTTGAAGGGGCGCCTTGGGCAAGACCTGTTGCTCCTCGCCCACTACTACCAGCGCGACGAGATCGTTGCCCTGGCCGACTTTGTGGGGGATTCATATGCATTGGCCAAGAGGGCGGCGGAGCACCATACCGCCCGCTTTATCGTGTTTTGCGGCGTGCATTTCATGGCCGAGAGCGCGCGTATCCTCTGCACCCCCGTGCAACGGGTATTCCTGCCTGACCATCTGGCCGGGTGCCCGCTGGCGGCCATGGCCGAACTGGAGGATGTCCAGGAGGCTTGGCAACTGATCGGTCAGCATTGCGACCTGCGGCACGTGGTGCCGGTAACCTACATCAATTCAAAGGCCGAGCTGAAGGCCTTCTGTGGCCGCAATGGCGGCGTGGTCTGCACCTCCACGAATGCTGCCGCCGCTATGGATTGGGCATTAGCGCGTGGGCAAAAGGTTTTCTTCTTCCCAGACCAGCACTTGGGCAGGAATGTGGCACTGGCTAAGGGCATTCGTCCCGACCAGATAGTGCTGTGGGACCCTGCGGATGAGCAAGGCGGGCTGCACCGCCAGGATATCGAAAGGGCGGTAATCGTGCTGTGGAACGGACACTGCCATGTCCATACGTGGTTCACCGTTCAGCAGGTGGAGGCGGCAAGACGAAAGTACCCTGGCTGCCGTGTCGTGGTTCATCCCGAATGCGTGCATGAGGTGGTCGCCGCGGCTGATGCCGTGGGGTCCACTTCGTACATCGTCAAATACGTGGCCGGGGCGGCACCAGGGACCACAATCGTCGTCGGCACGGAGATCCACCTGGTACAGCGTCTTGCTGCCCAATACACCGACCGCACGGTAGTCCCGCTGGGTCATTCGCTCTGTCCCAACATGTACCGGATCAACTTGCGCAATCTGTGCTGGACGCTGGAGGAGCTGGGTTCGGTGAACGAGATCACGGTGGTCGAACCCATACGTTCCGAGGCCCTGATTGCCTTAGAGCGCATGCTCGAACTGCGGTGAGGAGCACAGCATGCAGCTATTGCCTTTGAGCGGAAATGTGAAGGCAGACCTCCACTTGCACTCCACGTACTCGGATGGCCTGTATAGCCCTCCGGAGCTGGTAAGGCTGGCAGCTGCGGCGGGGTTGAAGGCCATTAGCATAACGGATCACGACGCGGTGGAAGGTTGTGAGGAGGCTCGGCAGGAAGGGAAAGAGCTTAATGTGGAGGTCATCCCTGGGGTTGAACTCAGTAGCACAGAGCGCGGCGTGGATGTCCATGTCCTTGGCTATATGGTTGACCCTACGCACCCTGAACTCAACGAGTATCTGCGCCTTTTCCGGGAGGAGCGCATTAGGCGCGTGCACAAGATGGTGGAATTGCTGCAAAGCATGGGGTGCCCGGTTTCCTACGAGAGTGTGATGCGACTCAGTCCGCGCGGCAGTGTGGGAAGACCCCATGTGGCACAGGCCATGGTCCAATCGGGGTTTGTCAATTCGGCGGGCGAAGCGTTTGCGCTTTACTTGGGTGACGATTGCCCGGCCTTCGTGCCCAAGTACAGGATCTCCGCGGGAGAAGCCCTCCGGCTCATCAGCGCTGCCGGAGGGGTGAGTTTTTTGGCCCACCCGGGGAGTGGCATGCCGGAGAGTTTCATCCTCAGTTTGGTGAAGCAGGGATTGCAGGGCATTGAGACTGTCCATCCGCGCCACGCTCCCGGTGAGGTATACCGCTACCGTTCCTTCGTGGCCAGGCACGGACTGTTGGAGACCGGGGGGTCGGATTTTCATGGTGGTGCGCATGAGGCTCCCCTTGGTACCTACGTGGTCCCTTACACTGCAGTGGGCAAGATGTACGCAGCAAGCGCAAACCACGCGCGAGTTGGTAACGGTGCAAGGCCACTAACGTAGAGAGGCGGTGAAGCAGTGCGGCACGATTTGTCTGCGGAGGTCTCTTACAGCGACGGAGCGCAAAGGCTCACCGGGCACTTTCCCGTGGGCACGAGCCTCTTGCGCGCGTTGGTCGAGCTGGGGGTGGAAATCGATGCCCTGTGTGGTGGTGCCGGCACCTGTGGCAAGTGCCGGGTGCGCGTGAGTGGCCGGATAAGTGACCCCAGTGAAGAGGAACGGGGGCTTCTCGATCCAGACGAACTTCGCGCGGGGATACGCTTAGCCTGCCAGGCGAAGGTGCTGGGGTTGTGCGCTGTGGAATCGCCAGACAGTCGCGTTCTCACCCTGCCGGCAATTCTCACCGAAGGGCGCCGAGAACAGGTGGCACCTGCCCCAAATGCCCGCGAAGTGGAATTGACCCTGCCGTCACAGAGCTTGGAGCGAAACCCCTCAGACCTTGAGGACCTGGTGGCGGCGCTGGCAGAGGCTGGCCAGTCTCGGGTGACCGTGCCCCTGGGCATGCTTCGCCTTCTCCCGGCAACCCTGCGGGAGGCCGGGCCTTCCCTTCGCGCCCACATCGTGGGCAACGAACTGGTGCACCTCTACCCCTCCGCAGTCAATCGGCCTCTGCTGGGCGTGGCGATGGACATTGGCACCACCACCGTGGTGGGCAAGCTCTTTGATCTGCGGAGCGGACGTGTGCTGGCGGTGAGTGCACGGCTCAATGCCCAGCGCGTCTTCGGCGAGGACGTGATTGCGCGCATCCAATATGCCAGTCGTTCGCATGCTGAGCTGCGGGCCCTGCAGGAGCGAGTGATTGGTGTGATTAACGAAATCGTCGCCGAGTTATGCCAGGGGCGTGCAGAACCAACCGACATTGTCGAAATGGTGTGTGTGGGCAACACGGTCATGACTCATCTGGCTCTGGGTGTCACGCCTCACTGGCTGGCGCAATACCCCTACGTGCCGGCGTTCACCAGCTCAGTCCATTGCCGGGCTGGGGACCTGGGCATTGCCATTGATGAACACGCGCATGTGTACTTCTTTCCTGGCATCGGCCGATTCGTGGGCGGCGACACTGTCGGGGTCATCATTGCCGCGGGGCTGGACGCCGATCGGCGCACTAGGCTTGCCGTCGACGTGGGCACCAACGGTGAGATCGTCCTGGGCGCGCGCGGGAGGTTGGTGGCCTGCTCCACTGCTGCCGGCCCGGCATTCGAAGGCGCGCACATTAGTCACGGCATGCGTGCGGCAACCGGGGCCATCGATCGCGTGGACCTGGTGGACGGCGACATTCGCTGCCACGTGGTGGGAGAGGCTCAGCCGCAAGGCGTGTGCGGCTCAGGATTGATCGACGCGGTGGCCGTGCTCCTTCACGCAGGACTGGTAGAGCCCAGCGGTCGCCTGCTGGCACCTGAAGAATGCCCGGCCTCGATCGCCCAGGCGTTGCGGTCCCGACTACAAAACGTAAACGGCGAGCGCGCCTTCCTATTGGCTGAAGGCGTGTTCATCACCCAGCGCGACCTCCGGGAGGTGCAGCTGGCCAAAGGAGCCATTGCGGCCGGCGCGCGCATTCTTATGCGCACGTTGAATGTGCGCACGGAAGATCTGGAGGAGATTCTCCTCGCCGGCGCGTTCGGCAACTTCCTGCGCCGTGACAATGCAATCCGCATCGGGCTCTTGCCGGCCGTTGAGCCGCATAAGGTCAGCTTTGTGGGCAATGCTGCTTGCGCTGGTGCGGAGATGGCCCTCCTTTCCACGGTGCAAAGGGAGCGCGCAGAGGCAGCGGCGCGCCAGGTCGAGTACGTGGAAATCTCGGCGATACCCGACTTTCAGGACATCTTTGCCGAAGAGATGATGTTTCCCGATGGAGAAGCGGCGGCAGGCGGGCGCTGAATGCCCTGCCCGAAAGAGAGGACGCTCATGTCCATTGTCCAAGAAAAGATTGCCCAGACAATAGCAATCCTGCGTGAGCAGGGGGTGGATGTGTGGCTGACCTTTGTCCGGGAAAGCGGCACAATGCCGGACCCATGCCTGGAGCTCATAGTCGGCACAAGCTGTACCTGGCAGTCCGCCTTCCTCATTAGCGCCAATGGTGACACGGTGGCCATTGTGGGTAGCCTGGATGTGGCCAATCAGAAGCAGCACGGCTACTACCGCGAGGTGATCGGCTATCAAGAGTCTATCCGTCCCCAGTTAGTGGAAGTGCTCGAAAGGTGGGCGCCGCGGAGTATTGCAGTCAACTTCTCCGAATCGGACAACATGGCCGACGGCCTGACTCATGGCATGTTTCTCCTTTTGCAGAAATACTTGGATGGAACCCCCTACGGGGAGCGTCTCATCTCCTCCGAGCGCATCGTTGCCGCCCTGCGCGGGCGCAAGTCTCCCAGCGAGCAGCAGGCGATCCGCCAGGCGGTGGAGCTGACCCTGCGGATGTTCGAGGTGCTCAGCCCGAAGCTGCGCATCGGCCTCACCGAGAAGGAGGTGGCGCAGCTCCTTCTGGATGAAGTGGCAAAGCACGGCGTGGAACTAGCTTGGGACCCCGAGATGTGCCCGGCGGTGTTCACAGGCCCGGAATCAGCGGGTGCGCATGCGGGTCCCACCGACAGGCGCATCGCTCCCGGACACTTGCTCAATATCGACTTTGGCATCCGCTATCAGGGTTACTGCTCTGACTTGCAGCGCACGTGGTATTTTCTGCGTCCGGGCGAAAAGGAGGCGCCTGCAGAGGTGCGGCGAGGGTTCGCCGCGGTGCGCGAGGCCATCGATCTGGCGAGCATGGCCCTGAAGCCCGGTGTGGAGTGCTGGACCGTGGATGATGTGGCACGGAGCCACATTGTCTCCTGTGGCTTCGAAGAGTACCCGCACGCCTTGGGTCATCAAATTGGGCGCAAGGCTCATGACGGTGCTGGCATCCTCTGCCCGCGCTGGGAGCGTTATGGCAACCGGCCCTACGAGCGTGTGGAGCAAGGGCAAGTCTACACCCTCGAGCCGCGCGTCACCGTGCCCGGGCACGGCATAGCCACCATCGAGGAAATTGTGGTCGTCCATGAAGACGGTTGTGAGTTTCTTTCAGTGCCCCAACAGGAGCTGTACTTGGTGGGGGCATAGCAGGAGTCATTATGGCATTGGCGATCGGTGTTGACCTGGGCGGTACCAAGATCGGGGCGGCCGTGATAGACGAAAAGGGCCGGATGGTGGGCGAACTCCTGCAGAGGCCTACTGGTGCGGAGCGGGCCGCAGAGGCTATTGTCGCAGATATCGCCCGTGTGGCAGAAGGTGCAGCGCTCGCGGCAGGTGTGAGGCTCGCCGAGGTCGAAGGCGTGGGGGTAGGAGCACCAGGCCCCCTCGACCTGGTGACCGGGACCGTGCTTACCCCTCCCAATTTGCGCTCTCTCCACCATTTCCCCCTCGCCGCTGCTCTTCAAGAGCGCGTCCAGAAGCCAGTGCGGCTAAACAACGACGGCAATTGTTTCGCCTTGGGCGAGGCGCTGTATGGCGCAGGCCGGGGCTGCGGGATTGTCTGCGGTGTGACCCTGGGGACCGGATTCGGCGGGGGCATCGTTATCGAGGGGGCGCTGCTGAACGGGGCCACAGGAACTGCGGCCGAACTGTGGATGTGCCCTTTCAAGGACGGCCGCTTTGAAGACTATGGTTCTTCGCGAGGTCTGGCTGCTGCCTACGCCCGCCTCACCGGGGCTCGGGTACCCCCGAGCGAAGTCTTTCTCCGCGCTAAACAAGGCGAAACGCAAGCCCTCCAGGCATGGCAAGACTATGGTGCGGACTTGGGGGTGATGCTCTCCTACGTTGTGAATACTCTTGATCCAGACGTCGTGGTGGTGGGCGGCTCGGTGAGCGAAGGGTGGGAATTCTTCTGTCGCCATCTGCTCGACTCCCTGCGGCAGCACGTCAATCCCCTGCCCGCGCAACATGTGCAAGTTCGCAAGGCGGCTTTAGGGAACCTTGCCGGAGTGGTGGGGGCTGCGGCGCTCGTCTGGCAACACAAGGAGGAAGGAGGGTGATCCTCCAGGCGTACGTGCTCAGCCCCTTTGCTACCAATTGCTATCTGGTCGGGTGCGAGGAAACCCACACGGGAGCCATCATTGACCCGGGGGACGAACCCGAGCTTCTGGTGGCCGAGTTGCAACGTCTTGGCCTCCGTCTCAGAGCGATTCTCCTCACGCACGGCCACATCGATCACGTTTCTGCCGTCCCGGCGATTGCAAGAAAGACTGGGGCCTCAGTCTACGCCCATCGGGGGGAAGCAAAGGTGTTGGACACCCTGTCGCTGCAAGCGCGGCTGTTTGGCCTTCCTGAACCGGAAGCGGTGGTGGTGAACACTTGGTTGGCAGACGGTGACGAGCTGGAAGTGGGGAGTCTGCTCTTCCGTGTGGTGCACACACCAGGGCATACCCCGGGAAGCATCTGCTTTCTCCACGACCACGTGCTCTTTTCTGGCGACACCCTCTTCCGCGAATCAGTTGGACGCACCGATCTCCCTGGCGGTTCATATCGCGACTTGAGCCGCTCAATCAAGAACAAGCTGCTTGTTTTGCCTGATGAATTCCGTGTGCTCCCTGGTCATGGCGAGGCCACCACGATCGGCGACGAACGCCGGCTTAACCCATACCTGTAGTTCGACCTGCTGCCTCGAAGGAAAAACCACTTGTATATTGAGCGGGAATTTGCTATAATTAGCCCGGTTCTGAGGCGGTCGCTTGTGGTGGAAGGACTGAATGGTAGGACCCTGGAGAATAGCAAAGCTTTTTCACGCAGTGGCGAACCACATTCCGCACTAACCCTCAGGGAGCCAAAGTGTCAAGATGGCTCCCTTTTTGTTGGGCGAAGGAGAGCAACGCAACTCGGAGGCGATGGCGCGATGGTGGAAACCCAGGCCGTGTTAACAAAAGCGAAGGTCGTATTTCGTGAGGATGAATGCAAGGGGTGCGGGTTATGCATTGCCGCATGTCCAGTGAAAGTGCTCTATGCGCAGGCAAAATTGAACCGCATGGGGTATCATCCCGCCGGGTACAAAGGGGAGGGGTGCACTGGATGCGGTATCTGCTTTTATGCTTGTCCTGAACCGGGTGCCATCACGGTGTACAAGAAGGGATACGTGGGGGAGGAGGGGGAAGTCAATGGCTAAGCAGCTGATCAAAGGCAACGAGGCAGTGGTGAAAGGCGCGATCCTGGCGGGCTGTCGCTACTTCTTCGGCTATCCAATTACGCCCGCTTCCGAAATCGCCGAGGCCGCTGCCTACTACATGCCGCGTGTTGGCGGCACATTCCTTCAGGCGGAAAGCGAGATCGCTTCCATCAACATGGTGTATGGGGCAGCTTCAGGCGGGCAACGGGTCATGACCGCCTCCTCCAGTCCGGGCATTAGCTTGAAGCAAGAGGGCCTGTCCTACGCCGCAGGTGCGGAGCTGCCGCTGGTGGTGGTGAATGTCAATCGCGGTGGCCCTGGACTGGGCAACATTGCCCCGGAGCAGAGCGACTACAACCAGATGGTCAAAGGCGGAGGGCACGGCAACTACAAGCTCATTGTGCTCGCGCCCAATTCGGCACAGGAAATGTGCGACCTCACGATGCTGGCGTTTGAGCTGGCGGATAAGTACCGCAACCCGGCTGCGCTCCTGGTAGATGGTTTCATCGGCCAGATGATGGAGCCGGTGGAGTTTCCGCCGCCGGTCACCTCTCTGCCGCCCAAGGACTGGGCCCTTCACGCAGATGATGAGGACCAATTCCGGCTGGTGACCTCGATCGAGCTGGAGCCGGAGATCCTGGAGCGCCACAACAAAAAGCTCCAGGCTAAATACGCCGAGATCGAGCGTCATGAGGTGCGCTACGAGCCCTACCAGGTGGATGAGGCGCGCCTTGTGGTCGTCGCCTATGGGATCGTCTCACGGGTGGTGCAATCGGCAGTGGACCTACTTCGTGGTCAGGGGAAGAGGGTGGGGATGCTGCGGCCCATCACCTTGTGGCCTTTCCCGAAGCAGGTTCTGGCTGACCTGGCGGCACGCGTTGAGCGACTCTTGGTCATCGAACTCTCCAATGGACAGATGGTGGACGATGTCCGTTTGGCAGTGATGGGAAAGTGCCCGGTCGAGTTCTACGGCCGCATGGGAGGCATGGTGCCTACTACCGAGGAAGTGCAGCAGGTCATTCTGAACTACATCGAGGGCTGACCATGGCGGAGAAAGTGCTGAGGAAAGCCAGTTCGTTTTATAAAGTCTACGAACGAAAGACGGGGGCGGACAAGCTAACCACTCACTATTGTCCAGGGTGCGGACACGGCATCCTGCATAAGCTCATTGCCGAGGCGCTGGATGATTTTGACCTCCGGGATCGGACGATCATGATCAGCCCGGTGGGATGTAGTGTGTTTGCCTACTACTATTTTCGCACCGGCAATATCCAGTGTGCGCACGGAAGGGCTCCGGCGGTAGCCACCGGGATCAAGCGGGTGCATCCACAGAGCATCGTGATTAGCTACCAGGGAGACGGGGATCTGGCCGCCATCGGCACGGCCGAGATTGTGCACGCGGCCAACCGCGGCGAGAAAATAACTGTCTTTTTCGTCAACAACGCCATTTACGGTATGACCGGGGGCCAGATGGCGCCCACCACGCTGATTGGGCAAAAGACCACCACCTCGCCGCGGGGTCGTGACGCGGCCAACGAGGGGTACCCGATCCGCGTGTGCGAGCTCTTGGCAACCCTGGAGGCGCCCGTGTACATCGAGCGGGTGGCGTTGACCGATGCCAAGCACATCGCCCAGGCGCGACGCGCAGTGCGCAAAGCCTTGCAGGTGCAGGCCGAAGGCAAAGGCTTCTCGTTGGTGGAAGTCCTCTCTGCCTGTCCCTCTGGGTGGAAGATGGCCCCAACCGAGGCGGTGCGTTGGATCGAAGAACGACTCCAGAACTACTTCCCCCTTGGCGTGTACCGGGACAGAAGCGAGGAGATACCCGCCACTCCGCTTGCGCCTCGAGCGTTTGTAAGCGAGAATCTGGCTGAGCTGCTGGAAATCCCGGTTGGCCCTTCTGCCCACGCCGAAGCGCTTGTCTTGCCCGCGGAACGCTACCGGAATCCGCGTCTGAAAATTGCTGGCTTTGGTGGACAGGGGGTTCTCTTGCTGGGTCTGGTACTGGCCGAGGCAGGCATGCGCGCCGGGTACAACGTCTCATGGATCCCTTCCTACGGGCCGGAAATGAGGGGCGGCACTGCCAACTGCCACGTCAACCTTTCCACGTTGCGTGTTGGTTCACCGGTGGTGTCGGTGCCGACGGTGCTCATCGCGATGAACCTGCCGTCGCTTGACCGGTTCGAGCCTGAGGTAGAGCAGGGCGGGCTCATCATCTACGACAGCTCGCTCATTGACCGGTCGGTGCAGCGCACTGATGTGGAAGTGCTCCCCTTGCCCGCGACAAAGATGGCCGACGAGTTGGGCAACACGCGCGTCGCGAACATGGTGGCCCTCGGGGCTTACATAGGGTTTACGGAGATTCTGAGCGAGAAACAGGTGCTGGCAACTCTGCCCGAAGCCATCAAGCGGAAGGAACTCCTCGCCATCAACGAAAAGGCGGTCCAGGCGGGGTTCCAGTACGCGCAGGAGTTTCGGAGCAGGAACTGAGCTCGACTGGGGAAGGCCTGGCTCAGAGGGAACTCTTCGGGGGGGACAGATCGCAGGTGCGGGTTATCCCCGTCTGAGTGCTGTGACGGGGATTTTTCGCTATGGTTTGACCCATTGAAGGTAGATGGCGGTTATTGACAAAGACGTCTTGGAGCAGCGGATACTGCCCCACGTCACCAAACCAGGCCGTTACCTGGGCAATGAAGTGAACGTGGTCCGCAAGTCATTTGCCGATGCAGAACTGCGGGTTGTGCTCGCTTTTCCCGATGTGTACGAAATGGGGATGTCCTATGTCGGCTTTGACATCCTCTACCATCTGTTGAACCGGGAGCCCTGGTTGGTGGCCGAGCGGGTGTATGCGCCATGGACGGACATGGAGGAAGCCCTCCGCCGGGAGAAGATGCCCCTCTTCTCCCTGGAGTCCCGGCATGCGCTAGCGGACTTTGACATCGTCGGCTTCACGCTCCAGTACGAGCTCCATTACACGACTGTGCTTAGCATGCTGGAGTTGGGGGGAATTCCAATCCGGGCCGCGGAACGCCGAGAACTCACCCCCTTGGTGGTGGCAGGAGGGCCGTGCGCCTTCAACCCGGAGCCCATGGCCGATTTTGTTGATGCGTTTCTGATTGGGGATGGGGAAGAGGCATCTTTGGAAATTGCCCGGGTTGTCCTTGCGGCTAAGAGGGAGGGGCTTTCGCGCGAAGAGGCGCTTCTCCGCCTGGCAGAGGTGCCGGGGGTCTATGTGCCGCGGTTCTATGAGCCGACGCCGGGCTCGGTTCCACCCACTCGTGCGGTTCGCCCGTTGGATGGCCGCGTGCCCGAGAAAATCCAGGCGCGCGTAGTGGAAGAGCTGAAGTCTGAGTACTACCCCCAGGCGCCGTTAGTGCCACTCATCGGCATCTCCCATGACCGCTTGACCATCGAGGTGATGCGCGGCTGCACGAGAGGGTGCCGCTTCTGCAACGCCGGCTTCATCTACCGCCCGGTGCGGGAGCGCAGCGTGCAGGACATCCTGAACCAGGCGCAAGCGGGGATCGAGCGTTCTGGCTTCGAGGAGGTTTCCCTGCTGTCGCTCTCCACCTCCGACTACAGTCAGCTGCCCCAACTCTTGGAAAGGCTGAGCGCTGCGTTCAAGGACAAGATGGTGAACGTCTCCTTTCCGTCCATGCGGCCAGAGCACTTTACCAGTCAGCTGGCGCAGTTCGCCAAGGGGGTGCGGAAATCTGGGCTGACCCTGGCTCCTGAAGCCGGCACCGCGAGGCTACGGGCGGTGATCAACAAAACCAACACCAACGAAGACCTCCTTCGTGCCGCCGAGCTGGCGTTCAGCGAAGGGTGGACGGTTATCAAGCTGTACTTCATGGTTGGACAGCCCACCGAGACGGCCGAGGACCTGGACGGCATTGCCGAGCTCATCAACCAGGTGGCGAGAGTTGCCCGGCGGCATGGTCAAGGAAACAAGGTGAATGTGTCGCTCTCGCCATTTGTGCCCAAGCCACACACGCCCTTTCAGTGGGAAGAGCAGTGCGACCGGCGGACGATGGAGGACAAGATCCAGCACATCTGCCGGAAGGTGCAGGCAAAGAACGTCCACATTAGCTGGCGCGATGCGAATGTGGCCTGGCTTGAGGGGGTGCTCGCGCGTGGGGATCGGGCCTTGGGCGCGGCAATTGAGCAGGCCTGGCGCGCCGGCGCACGTCTTGAGGGGTGGTCGGAGCTCTTTGACGTCAGAGTGTGGGAAGAGGCTTTTGCCCGCATGGGGATCGATCCCGAGGTTTATCTTGGGGCGCGGGCGCTCGATGCGCTTTTGCCCTGGGACCACATCGACAAAGGGGTGAGTAAGCGTTTTCTGGTGAACGAGCGCCTGAAGGCGGCGAGGGCCACTCCTACGGAAGATTGCCGCCTTGACCGGTGTCATGCCTGTGGCCTCATGGAGCACGTCGCATGCCAAAAGGTGATGGGGAAAAAGCCGACGGTCGCGCCCATCGCGCAAGACGCTAAAGCAGGCCTTTACGGCCGAGGTCGAAAAAGGGCTGTGGCTGCGAGCCAACCGCCCGTGCCGCGGGTCATGCGTATGCGCTATCGCAAGCGCGGTTTGGCGCGCTTTCTCTCCCATCTGGACGTGGTCCGTGTATTCGAGCGTGCGTTCGCACGAGCGGGGGTTGAGCTGGCTTTCTCCCAGGGCTTTAACCCAAGGCCAAAAATCGCCTACGGACCAGCCTTGGCGGTGGGGCATGAGAGCGAGGCGGAATACTTGGACTTCCAGTACCTCCACGCGCCGCAGGCCAACTTGGCCGCACTGGTGGGGGCGGAGCTACCGGAAGGGCTGGAGGTGATGGAGATGCGACCGCTGTACGGCAAGGGGAGCTCGTTGAACGCGCTGATCACCCAAGCCGAGTACGTGGTCACCTTCCCCAATGGGGCTCCAGCGGATGATCTGGCCAAGAGGATCGAGGCCCTTCTGGCGCGAGAGACAATTCGCGTGCAGCGGCAGAAGGCGGACGGGACCGTCGAGGTGGATATCAGGCCCTTCGTGCGGCGCATCGAGGTCCGGGCAGATGGCCAGGAGTTGTTTATTGTGCTGGGCCTGGATAATGGCAAGACCGCACGCGTTGAAGAGGTGGTGGCGGCGCTGCTTGATTGTCCCGAGGCAGCCCTGCCCCCGATGCGCGTTCTGCGAACGAATCTGGCTATCAACTTTGGCGAAGTAGCTCGCACTCCACTGGAAGTGTGAGGAGCAGAAAACGCCGCGGCCCCGCGCGCTCGGCAATTGAGCCCTCTTGCACAGCAGCCCCTTGTGGCGAGGTCGTTAGCGCCAAGTCCAGGCACGCTGCGGCTTGCCCGCGTGAGGCAAAAGGTAGCCCGCCGGTCGTCTCTCGGTCGGCGCTCGTGTATCCCGCGCCGATGCACCGCACGGGGAGGAAGTTGGCCGTGTCGAGCGCCGAGGCTCCTGGATGGAAGGCAACACAGGCTGGGCACGTGCGAAGCTTGCACTTGACCAGCGGAACATTAGGATAGAGGATATGAAGAAGGACATCATCATAAACGCAGCAACGAGCGAAACGCGCATCGCCATTCTCGAGGACGGCCGGCTGGTGGAGCTGTTCATCGAGCGGCCGGAGAGCGAGAGGATGGTAGGCGATATCTACATAGGCCGCGTCGTCAATGTGGTCAAAGGGATGGACGCCGCCTTTGTGGACATCGGACTGCCGCAAGATGCGTTCTTGCACTTTTCCGACGTGGGTGAAACGATTCGTGCCTACGATTCGGTCATCGAGGTCAGGCGTCGGAGCAAAGAGCGTCGCCACGCCTACAGTGGGCCATCAATCCGCGAGGGGCAGGAGCTTCTGGTGCAGGTGACCAAGGAGCCCATCGGTAGCAAGGGTGCGCGCGTCACCACCGAGCTTTCTTTGCCCGGCAGATTCCTGGTATTGGTTCCTGACGATCCGATGATCGGCGTCTCGCGCAAGATTGCCAATGTGCGCGAGCGCAACCGCCTGAAGAAGCTTGCCAAGCGCATCTGCCCAGAGGGATTCGGGCTCATCGTGCGCACGGTTGCGGAAGGCAAAAGCGAAGAGGTATTGCGCAACGACTTGGAAGGGCTCCTCGCCTCCTGGGAGAAGCTCAACCAAAAAGCGAAGCGGATGAGCCCCCCGGCTCTGGTACACAAGGACGTAGGGATGGCCTCCAGCGTGATTCGCGACCTGTTCACCAGCGATATCACCAGCCTGGTAGTCGACTCCAAGAAGCTTTACAAGGAGATTGTGGCCTATCTTAAGGACGTGGCGCCCTCGCTGGTCAACCGTGTCCAGCTGTACACGAAGAACCAGCCGATATTCGATGCCTACAACATCGAGACCGAGATCGAGAAGAGCATTGCCCGCAAAGTGTGGCTGAAGAGCGGGGGCTACATCATTGTGGATCACACCGAGGCCATGGTGGTCATCGACGTGAACAGCGGCAAGTACTTGGGCAAACGCGACCACGAGCAGAACATCCTCAAGATCAACCTCGAGGCTGCCAAGGAGATCGCCCGTCAGCTGCGGCTCCGGGACCTCGGGGGGCTCATCGTTATCGATTTCATTGACATGACGGACGAGAAGAACAAGCAGCGCCTGTACAACGAGTTCATGCAGGAACTGAAGAAAGATCGGGCCCAGGTCAACGTTGCCCCGATCAGCGAGTTCGGCATCATAGAAATGACGCGCGAGCGCATCCGTCCTAGCTTGCTCTACGCCCTGAGCGAGCCCTGTCCCACCTGCGAGGGAACCGGGCGGGTGATCTCCAAGACCACTGTGGCCACCCAGATAGAGCGCTGGTTAAAGCGCTTCCGCTCGCAGAGTCGCCTGCGCCGCCTGGAACTACGCGTCCATCCGGCTATGGCGGATTTCTTGGAGAGCGGGTTGGTGAGTAGGATCAGACAGATGATGTGGCGCTTTCGCGTGCATATTGCCGTGACGCCCGAGCCGAGCCTGCCCCTCAACGAGTTTCGCGTCATCTCCAAGAAGACCAACGCGGACATCACCGACACATTTAAGGCTTGACAAAGAGGCTCCGATTTGCTATATTTGCGTGCCTTTCTTTGGACGACAATGAACCACGGAGGTTCCTTTTCATGTACGCTATCGTAGACATAGCAGGAAAGCAGTTTCGGGTAGAACAAGGTGCTGAGGTCATTGCGCCACGTGTCGATGCTGAGGTCGGTGCCACTGTGGACTTGGGTCAGGTCTATCTCTTGGCCCGCGAAGGGGAGGTGCGGGTCGGGACGCCAACGATTGAGGGGGCTACGATTCAGGCCACGGTAGTGGCGCACGGCAAGGGGCCCAAGGTGATCGTGTTTAAGAAGAAGCGCCGCAAAGGGTACAAGGTCAAGAAGGGGCACCGGCAGCCGTTTACGCGGCTGAGAATTGAGAAAATTGTCGCCGCCTGAGGCGGCTTGGGAGGAGGTTGGTAACATGGCGCATAAGAAGGGTGTTGGGAGCTCTAGAAACGGACGCGACAGCAACCCGCAGATGCTGGGAGTGAAGCGTTTTGATGGTCAGTTTGTCACTGCTGGCAGCATTTTGGTCCGCCAGCGCGGGACGCGCATCCACCCAGGAGCAAACGTGGGCATCGGCAGAGACAATACGCTTTTTGCCCTCACGGACGGGACCGTCAAGTTTGAGCGTCGCGGCAGAGCCAAGAAAGTGGTCAGCGTCTACGCCTGAACAATGACGCAGAGAGCGTAGGAGGTGGGCTCCTTAAGGCAAAGGCCCACCTTTTTGTTTGTCCACAGTCGGTGACGCTAAGCGAGAGGAGGGACCCACCATGAAGATCACGTGGCTTGGTCATGATGCCTTCTTGTTTGAGACAGACCAAGGGGTGAAGGTCCTCAGCGACCCCTATGTGGCCGGTTCCTACGACGGAGCAGTGGGGTACAAGCCGATTACGCAAAAGGTGGACGTGGTCTTTGTGAGCCATGACACCCACCCAGACCATGCTGGGCACAAAGGTCTTCCCGGGGCACCCCAGGTTGTGCTTGGCGCCGGCACACACGAAGCCAAGGGAATCAGCTTCAGAGGCGTAGCCACTTTTCACGACAAGAGCGGGGGCAAAGAGCGTGGCCGCAACACGGTTTTTGTCATGGAGGCCGATGGCCTGCGCATATGCCACTGCGGCGACCTGGGGCACACCCTCTCGCCTGCGCATGTGCAGGAGATCGGCCCTGTGGACATCCTCTTCGTACCAGTAGGGGGCTTTTTCACCATCGACCATAACGAGGCCTGGGAGGTGGTCACCGCCCTCAAGCCAAGAATTGTGGTGCCCATGCACTACAAGACCGATGTCCTGGGGTTCCCCTTGGCCAAGGTGGATGAGTTCCTCAAGGGGAAGAAGAACGTGGAACGAGTCAAGGGGAGCAGCTTCGAGGTGACGAAGGAGACGCTGCCCACGGAAATGAAGATTGTGGTCATCGAGGAGCACCTGCTATGAGAGAAATCCACGTGGACCAGGTTGTCAAGACCGTTGCGGAGCTCTGTATTGCCGCTAACTACGAGCTGGACGAGGACGTTATCGAGAGCTTTAGGCACTTCCGGGAGAAGGAGGAGTCGCCCACTGCCCGTGCCATCCTGGACCAGCTCATCGAGAATGCAGCTATTGCGCGCGAGGGCCTGTTCCCTATGTGCCAGGACACCGGCTTTGCCGTGCTCTTTGTGGAGATTGGCCAGGAGGTGCACATTGTTGGCGGCGACCTGTGGGAGGCATTAAACGAGGGGGTGCGCAAGGGCTACGGCGAGGGTTATCTGCGCAAGTCGATTGTGGCCGACCCGTTGCGGCGGGTCAACACCAAAGATAACACGCCGCCCGTGGTATGGACGGAAATCGTGCCAGGGGACAAATTGACTATCACTGTGGCCCCGAAAGGGGGTGGCAGCGAGAACATGAGCGAAGTGCGGATGCTTCGGCCCGCAGACGGCGTGGAGGGGGTGAAGAACTTTGTCGTCGATCGGGTCAGTCGTTCTGGCGGCAACCCCTGCCCGCCGGTAATCGTGGGGGTAGGGATTGGCGGCACGTTCGACAAGTGCGCCTGGCTGGCCAAGAAAGCCCTGTTGCGTCCCATTGGACAGCGTCACCCTGACCCGTTCTACGCAGACATGGAAGTGGAGCTCTTGGAGCGCATCAACAGGCTGGGGATTGGACCACAGGGCCTGGGTGGACGGACGACGGCGCTGGACGTGCACGTGGAGGTTTACCCCTGTCACATCGCTTCGCTGCCGGCGGCGGTGAACATGCAATGCCACGCCGCGCGCCACAAGACGGCGGTCATCTGAGGCCAGACATCGGAAGCCACCAACGCGTGAGGGAAGGTCATATGGCAGAGGCAATCAAGATTACCACCCCGTTGACCGATGAGCAGGTGGAAAAGTTGCGGGTAGGGGATAGCGTGCTGATCACCGGGGTCATCTACACCGGCCGGGATGCGGCCCACAAGCGCCTGGTGGAGCTTTTGGCCGAGGGCAAGCCGCTGCCTTTCGACGTAAAGGGGCAGCTCATCTACTACGTCGGCCCCTCGCCCGCCCGGCCTGGGATGCCCATCGGCTCGGCAGGACCAACGACAAGCTACCGCATGGACCCCTATGCCCCAGCCCTCATCCGCCAGGGGCTGAAGGGGATGATCGGCAAGGGCGAGATGGGGGCCGAAGTAGCTCAGGCGCTGCAGGCCCACAAGGCGGTCTATTTTGCCGCGGTGGGCGGTGCGGCCGCCCTCATCGCCAAATCGATCCTCAAGTCTGAAGTGGTCGCCTATGAGGACCTGGGTGCAGAAGCCATCCAACGTCTTGAAGTGAAAAACTTTCCCGCTATCGTGGCCCAGGATTGCCACGGCGGCAACATCTATCGCGAGGGGCGGGCAAAGTATGAGGTGAAGTGACGTGGGCCGCACTGAGGGCCATCGGAGGACACAATAGGACTCGAAGGCCGGCTCCTGGTGAGCCGGCCTTTTCTGCCTCAATGCACGGCGCTCTCACCGGAACAACCGCGACCGACGGTTTTCCTGCACGCTCGAAAGTCGAGATCAATCAGTGCTCAATACCGGGGGTGAATTTGCCCCGCTTCCGCGGGGCTCCCAGCACCCCTAAAGATGGGTATGGAGGCCCGATCCCACCTTCCGTCCACGTATGCATACATCAGTAGCACCTAGGGCACATCCGACAAGCACCGCCTAGCCCCCGCAGAGCCATGCCTCAGGTTCACCAGGACCAGCCAGAGGACCTCAGCACTTTGTTCTGCACACAGGCGCGAAACTCTGGGATTGAGCTCAAAGAGGGCAAAGGAACTCACCCTATGTGGTTTTGCGCCTCTGTGCCTCCTCACCGTGCCGCTTCCCCCCGCAGTGCACGCGCTATTTACGTTGAGCTGGCTCGAGCGTGAACACCACAATCTCCGGCGGGCAATTGAAGCGGGCAAAGACCGAGCCTGAGCCAACACCGGTGCTTGTGTACCCGAGCATCCCCTCGTGCCGCCAGAAGCCGCGGTGAAAGTCCATAGGTGCGCGCATGTTCTTCACCAGGGAGCCAATGCCGGGAATCAGAACTTGCCCGCCGTGAGTGTGGCCGCAAAGGTACAGGCTCACGCCCGCCTTGGCCGCCTCCTCATACGCCTCTGGCGAGTGCGCAAGCAGGATGACGCACTCGCCAGCGGGAACCTCACTGAGCGCCGATTGTACGTCGTGGGCGCGATACAGGTGGGGGTCGTCCACCCCTGCCAGCCACAGGCGTTGGCCAGAGCGAGCGAACGTGTGGGCACGATTGTCGAGCATCTGCACGCCCAACGAACTTAGCCCCTCAATAAGCCGCGCGCTGTCATGGTTGCCGCGCACGGCAAAAACCCCCTCACGCGCCTTTATCGCCGCGATGACAGGCTCAAGCAACCGGAGGGCGAAGCTTGGGTCGCCAAGAATGCGCCGCCGGAAGTCCCCTGCCAAGCAGGCTACGTCTACCCTGAGGTCAGCTATCTTTTTCAAGACCACCTGTTGTAGCGCAGGGTCCTGGTCGATGTGCAAGTCGGACATGAAGAGGATCGTGAAGCCGGAAAAGGGCGACGGGAGGGTAGGTAGCTCCAGGGTCTCATGCCTAACGCAGATATTCAAGGCGTTGCGGCGCCCCCTGCTGCCCAGCCCGAGGAGAGGAAGCACGACCCTGCCCGGATGTAAAGATGCCTTCAGGTCCTCCACCCACAATGTGAATTTCCCCGGCCTATTGCCTCGCACGTTCGGACCTTTTCCGCGCTATTTGGAGAGGAGCAACCGCACGGCCATGTAGATCATAAAGATGGCCAACCCCTTCTTCGCGTACACGGCAGGGAGACTGGCGATGATGGTGGCACCGATCACGCCACCCAAGATGCCACCGATTGCCCCAGGGATGACAATGCTCATGTCCACATTGTGCAGAGTGACGTGGCGAATGGTCGCGGCAATGGAAATGGGGATGATGATCGATAGGGAGGTGCCGATTGCAGTGTGTGGTTCCACATTCATGAATAGAACCATTACTGGCACCATGAGCGCGCCGCCACCGATGCCGAATGCCCCACCCAGGATGCCCGCTGCCAGACCTAACAAGGCAAAGTAAAAGCTCTGCATACTCTCTGCTCCTTGGTTCCGTTCTATTCCCGCTCAAGTGCCTGTGACGGGGCAAACTGCCGAAGCCCCTCCGCTAGCTCGCGCAGGCGCGCATCGACCCGTGCGTTGACAGTACCCTCGGGGAAACGGCCGTCAGGCCCGCGTTCCCCTGCAGGCACCCCGGTAAGAATCGTAATGCCCTGATCGATGGTGTCGACCGGATAGATGTGAAACTTGCCTTTCTTGACTGCTTCGACGACCTCTTTGTGCAGGGCCAGGTCCTGCACATTCCGCCTGGGGATGATGACCCCCTGCCGACCGGTAAGCCCGCGCACCTTGCACACGCGGAAAAAGCCCTCAATCTTTTCGTTGACCCCGCCGATGGGCTGAATCTCGCCCTTCTGATTCACCGACCCAGTCACCGCAATGTCCTGCCGCAAAGGAAGATCTGCCAGGCTGGAGAGCAGGGCATAGATCTCGGTGGACGACGCGCTGTCGCCGTCTACACCGCTATAGTTCTGCTCGAAGCAGATGCTGGCGCTCATGCTCAAGGGCTTGTCCTGGGCGAACT
>JAPDPR010000020.1:41146-49399 GCA_034506335.1 candidate division KSB1 bacterium | reverse complement strand
TCAAAGCCCCGTGTGGGCGCGCATTACTGGCCGGGTTTCGTGCTTTATCTTGGACGGTCTCGTTCTCTATGTGCGCGAGGTTCGGGTCCGCACTTTACCGTCGCGTTGGGTGCCTGTCCACATCCTTTCCCGGGAAGACTTTGATTGGAGAACTCTGAAGTCTCTCGACTCTTGCCTGGGTGGTGGCACGCGCATCTCCCGTTCCCGAGCTTGAGGGCGCTGACGAACCGCAGACTCCGTCCTGTAGGCCTTGCTTCCGGAACCCGCTTCGCGCGAAAAGCTGATTCGGTTTCGGCGGCCGATTGTTTCCCTGGGCGCGGGATTCTCCAGCTTTGGGGTGTGCGACGGGCTGATACCAGCAGGTTCGCGCGCCAACCTGGGCGAGGGTCTCCTTTCGGCATCCGAATATGTGGCAGGGCCAGCCGGAAGGTCACCGTATTGGCTTTGTGGCGCGCGTGTCCTCCCCTCGCTTTGCCCCGCAGGCGTCGGACGCGCGACACGTGTCCATCCGCGAGCTTCGCGGCTCTCCGGTTCATTGTGCCCACGGCGTTCCGTGTGTCGCTCCACGGCACGGGCCCACGCAGGCGGCTCCGGGTGCGGGGAGGCGCGGAAAGTTCGCGGTCGTTCAAACGGGCGCCTTGCCAAGCGCTCCAGGCCGAACCGCCGCTGGCCGTTGTGCCGCACGCCAGCCGGCGGCAAACGGTAGAAACGGTCGTGGTGCCGCCACACACGTTCGTACACCGGTCGAGTGACAATGCGAACTTCCCAATAACGCGGGTGCCAGATCGGAAAAACCGGCACGTAGCAATGGTCCACATAGAACCAACAATAGCCGAACCCTAGCCTCAATCCTATGCCCCAGTCTGCAACAATCCGCTCGTTCAGGTCGCAGATGGCGAGGTATGGCTCCACGACCACGGCTGGATAGTACCCAGGGATGTAGACCACACTTGCGGCCCGGTATGCAGGATGAGGCCTGATCCACCGGGGGACAAGGAACGGCACTGGGCTTGCCAGCACACCGATGTACCCAACTCCGGATGTCCCGTACACCGTGAGCACGCCCTCGGGGAGAAAATCATTCACGCAGTAGACCACCCCGGCGCGGGCAAAGAACGCGTTGCTAGTTGGCGAAGGGAACAGCAGGCACACGTTGCCATAGGTATCGATTTGGTAGAGGACTACATAGCAGTCTTCGGGTGCACGGAAGTACACACGCAGCGGGTCGCCGGGCAGGTAGACAAAGTCTTCGCCGCGGTCGGTCCAGATCTCCACTGCCATGTCATACTGGACGGTGGCGCCAGCTGGCAAGACAAGCAACGGCAAGGTCGCTGCCAGGACCGCGATGGCAAGCACGTGCGGCTTCATCGTTTTGCCCTCCTCTGCTTCTCAAGCCTCCCCAACCTGCTTCTGTTTGCTGGTCCCTTGGGGCTGCCGACTTATGCAGGCGCAAAACCTTTGCCAGGCGAAACGCACCTTTAGCCAGTTCGTGCTAATGTGCGTTTTTCCAAAGCATTGAGGGGCAGGGTAGTCGTGGGCCAGGCCTCGCTGTTTGCCGCCCGTGCGGCGCTAGGACGTCAAGAATTGCGCCAACATGGCAAACTTTTGAGCACCAGAGTTTTTCCGGCGCCCCGGAAAGACTTTAGCTCACCATGAGCGCCAGGGCGATAGACAAGAACTTGGTGTCATCGCTATCGGCCCGCGAGGAGAGAACCACCGGTGCGCGGGCTCCCACAACGATTCCTGCGCACCGCGCACCGGCAAGCACAGTGAGAGTCTTGTAGAAGCAATTTCCCACCTCTATGGTGGGCATGATGAGGATGTCAGCCTCGCCTCCGACTGGGCTGGAGATTCCTTTTACCTCACACGATTTGCTGCTCAGGGCATTGTCTACTGCCAGCGGTCCGTCTACTATCGCCCCCTTAATCTGGCCGCGCTGAGCCATCTTGGCAATGACCGCAGCATCGGCGGTGCATGGCATCCCTTCGGGGTTCACCTTCTCCACTGCCGCGATCAGTGCCACTTTGGGCGCATTCATACCAAGCTTGTGCGCCGCAGCAATCGCATTTTCGACAATGGCGATCTTCGTCTGCAAGTCCGGCGCGATGTTCATTGCCGCGTCTGACATGAGAATTAGCTTAGGGTAAGTTGGGACCTCGAATGCTGCAAGGTGAGAGAGAATGCCGGAGCCCCGCAGCCCGCTATTTTTGTCCAAGATCCCTTTCAGAAACGCGGCGGTCGAACACCTGCCCTTCATCAACACCTCGGCGTCTCCTTCCCGCACCAGCTCGACGGCTCTCGCTACGGCCCCTGCTTCGCCTTCGGCATGTTCAACCGCAACACCAGTGATATCGATTCCTGCGGCCTCAGCCGTGCGCAGGATTTCCTCCTTGTCGCCCACGAGAATTGGCTCGGCCAGGCCTGCGCCGCGCGCGTGGTTCACGGCGCGCAACGCGTCTTCTTCGTCCGCCATGGCAACCGCAATTCTCTTGCCCCCGAGCTTCTTCACCTCATCCACCAGCTGGTCAAATCGCCTGATCATCTCCACCTCCGCTCTTGCCATTGGCCATCGCGCAACACCGTTCCACCCTACCTATGCCTCCTCTCCCTCGCCCGGTGGCTCGTTCAACGCTTTCCAGATGCGTTCCGCCAGCGCAGGCGGAATGCCTGGCACTGCGGCAATCTGCTCCACTGTTGCTTGGCGCACCCCTTCCGCTGAACCGAAGGCCTTTAACAAAGCTTGCCGCCGCGCCTTACCCACGCCCGGAATTGCATCCAGGACAGAACGCAGCGTCCGCTTGTCCCGCAACAGCCTGTGGTACGTCACCGCAAAGCGGTGCGATTCGTCGCGGATGCGCTGCAAGAGCTTGAGACCAGACGAGGAGCGAGGAACGTTTTGCGGTTCAGAGGCGCCGGGGACGAAGACTTCGTCCAGCCTCTTAGCAAGGGCCACCACCGGCAGTTCCAGGCCCAAGGAGGCCAGTGCAGCTTGCGCGACCCCCAGCTGCCCTTTGCCCCCATCCACCAGGATGAGGTCCGGCAACTCACCTCCCTCCTGTTTCAGACGAGCATAACGGCGAGTCACCGCCTCACTCATCATCGCATAGTCGTTCGGGGTATTCTCGCACCGGATTTTGAACCGCCGGTACTGACTCTTGACCGGCTTGCCATTCCGAAAGTAGACCATCGAGGCTACCGGCTCGCTGCCGCTGATGTTGGACACATCAAAGGCTTCGATGACCCGCGGCGGCCTGGGCAGGGCCAAATCGTGCTGGAGGGCCGCCACCGCGCGAGAGACGCGCGCCTGCGGGCTAGCCTTTTGCAGCTGGAGCTCGTTGAGCAACAACTCCGCGTTGCGCTGGCACATCCGAACTAACTTCAGCTCCTCACCGCCAGTGGGACACACCAGCGTAACCTGACCGTTCCGCTTCCTCGTGAGCCAACCCACAATCTGTTCCTGCTCCAGCATCTCGCACGGAACAAACACCTCCGCCGGGACATACTCGCTCTTCACATAGTACTGCTTGAGGAACGAAGTAGCCACTGAGGCCAAGGATTCCCCGGCCGTGCCTGACATGTAGAAGTGCTGGCGCCCCACCAGTTTTCCTTCACGCACTCTGAAGACCACCCCGCACGCGTCGTCCCCGGCGACGGCTGTGGCCAAGATGTCGCGGTCCACTGGGGATTGGCTCACGACCTTCTGCTTTTGCCGGAAATCATCCAAGGACGCCAGGATGTCGCGCAGACGCGCCGCCTCCTCAAAGCGCAGCTGCGCGGCCAACTCGTGCATCCGCTCGCGCAAAGCGTCCGCCACCGCGTCGCTCCTGCCGTCGATGAACTGGACTACGTAGTCCACTACCCGCCCGTACTCGGCTTGCCCAACGTGCCCTTCGCACGGGCCCAAGCACCGGTTGATATGATAGTCAAGACAGACCTTAAACTTGCCTTTGGCTATTGTCTCAGCCGTGAGTTCATAATTGCAGCTGCGAATCGGAAAGATGCGCCGGATGGTCTTGAGCAGGTCGCGAAGGGCGTTCACATCGGTGTAAGGACCAAAGTACCGGGAGCCGTCCTGCACAACCCTCCGCGTGGGAAAGACTCGTGGGAATGGTTCAGCCGTAACACGCACATAGGGGTAACTCTTATCATCCTTGAGGTTGATGTTGTAGCGAGGCTTGTACTCCTTGACGAGATTGGCTTCGAGGATCAGAGCTTCAACCTCAGAATCGGTCACCATGATCTCAAGATCATGGATCTGACGCACCATGGCCTGTACCTTCGGCGACTCCGAATTGGGTCGGGCACCGAAGTACGATCGTACCCGATTCCTTAGGTTTTTCGCCTTGCCCACATAGATGACCTTCCCCATCCTATTCTTGAATAGATACGCCCCCGGCTGTTCCGGGAGGTGGGCAATTTTTACCTCCAAGGAGACGTGCCTGCGCTGGTGGCCGGCCGCCTCTGTGGTGGAACCTCTTGGCATATGGAATGAGGAAAATCCTTTCCGCGACTTGGCTCAGGGGCGCTGGCGCTTGCCGTGGTAGGCCTCCGTGATCAACTCCTCGAGACGCCCTTTGGGGTCGGCAACAACCTTCTCGTCCACCGTGAATTCTGGGCGGTTGAGCAGTTTGATCCCGTACTCATAATCTTTCAGCAGCTCATTGCACACCGTCTCAAAGCTACGGTTCTGCTGCTCAGCCATCGCATTGATCATCTCCACGGCCTTGTCAGTAAATGTGACCACCACGCCGGTCGACGCCAGTAGCCGCTTCTGTACCTCTTTGATGGCGTGCTGGAGAAGGAGCTTGTTGAGCTCACCAACCGGGTCCTCAACCATTGCCGCGGTCACGGTGAGCTTCTTGATATTCGTCGAGGGCAGCTTCTTCTCGAACTTGAGAAGCACACGTTCCATGGCGCTCACCAGCCCCCGCGCACCGGTGCGCTCTGCGTAGGCCTGCTCGGCAATCTTACGCAAAGCTTCGTCTTCAAAGTCCAGCTCGATGCCGTAGGCCATGAAATCGCGCTTCTTGGCTTGCACCACCACACTGTTGGGATTCTTCACGATGTGGTAAAGGTCCTCAACACTTAGGTCGTTGAGGCAGACCACCACGGGCAGACGGCCCACAAACTCGGACTCAAAGCCGTATTTGATTAGGTCCTCCGAGCGCACCATCTTGAGGATGGCTTGCCTGTCGAGGCTCGCGGTGGAGGCCTCTTTCTCGGTCGTGAAACCGATGGGCTGCTGCTTTAACCTCTTGCGAATGATCTCTTCCAGCTCCGCGAAGGCCCCGCTCACCACAAAAAGGATATTCTTGGTGTTGACTTTCTTGCGCGTGACCTTGCCGGTACGTTGCGCTTCCATCGCCGCCTCCACCTGTGAGGCCAGGTCATGGGGGGTCTTCAGGTCAACCTCTGACTCCTCCATGAGCTTCAGGAGGTTGCGCTGCACACCGGTCCGAGAAACGTCCGGGCCGTAGATGTTACCACTGGAGGCGATTTTGTCGATTTCATCCAGGTAAATGATGCCGTACTCGGCAAGACGGATGTCGCCGTTGGCCTCCCTGACCAGGTCCCGAACCAGGTCTTCCACATCCCCACCTACGTAGCCCGTCTCGCTGAACTTGGTGGCGTCACCCTTAACAAACGGCACCCCGATCTTCTTCGCGATGAGCTTGACGATGAACGTCTTGCCCACGCCGGTGGGCCCGATCATCAGCACGTTGTTCTTGATATTGCCCACCAGCTCTCCGGGCCCGCCCGGACTCATTTCCAGGCGCATGCGGTTGAAGTGAGTGCAAATCTTGGTGGCCAAAACCTCAATGGCCTCATCCTGGTTGATCACATACTGCTTGAGGTAGGCCTCCAGCTCCTCTGGCTTTAGGTCAAAATCGATGTTGAGCGGCGGCTCCTCCCGCTGTGTCCGGTCGCCACCGCTGTCGCCCGCCAAGTCTGGCTGAGGCGGGATGATAATGCGGTCACCGTACTTCTTCTTCAGGTAATCGCTAATGTCCCTCTGAATCTCCCAGGGGTTGGGTATCTTTTCGTCGGACATGACTCATCAGCTCCTTTGTATGCCCAGAAAAGCGCCACTTCGGCGCACAATCGTCTCATTCTCTGCCACATTGGCATGGCGCCCATTGTTCAACGAGGTCTCTGCAAAACCCGTTCCAGAAAAAGCGTTCCCTTGGGGAAAGGACCCAAGGTGCGGAGCTTCTTGCGAGCGACCCTGGTGGCGCGGGCTATGCCCACCTGTGCGGGGCATCATTCACCGCCCGACGGCTTGGCGGGTTGTGAGTCCAGGCTGCGGGCGCGCAGCTCCGCCAGGACGGCATACGCCCTCGCCGGGTCCCACTCTTGAGCGAGCAGTTCCTCTGTTCGGCATAGGATTCGGTCAACCAAGGCACCATACTGGTAGGGGACCCTGTGGTATTCCAATACCTGCTGGCCGCGAATACTCAGGAGCTCGGCCACCACTCGGCCGACACCAAAATAAACGCACAGGAGTGCCGCCGCTCGGCCGACTATCTTGTCGACCACCACGAGCTCTGAAGCGCTCAATCCTTGCCTGCGCAGGAAGTCCTCTAACTCGAAGAGCGGATGCAGCCATTTTCCGTCACTTGCAAAAACTAAGCACTCGCCCCTGTACACCTCCAGGCTATGCCCTAAGCGGACACCACCGGCGCTGGCAGGCAATCCGGTGTTTTCGTGCCTTGTTGACACCTGTTTTTCTCCTTATCTTGGGGATGGAGCTCGCAGTTGCAAAGAGAGGTCGAGTACCGGGGCTGAGTGGGTAAGTGCGCCAACGGATATATAATCGACACCGGTTCTGGCGATATCGGCTACGTTTTGAAGAGAGACGTTGCCCGAGACCTCCAGCTCGACCGCGCGGTTGACCACGCGCACGCACTCGGCAATGAGTGGCAGCGGCATGTTGTCAAGCATAATGCGGTCCACACCTGCAGCCAACGCCTCTTGCACTTCGTCCACGGTGGTGGCCTCCACCTCTATCTTCAGGGGCTTTGCTCCCCTGCCCTCCTTGCATCGACGCACTGCCTCGGTTATGGAGCCGCAGGCACGGATGTGGTTTTCCTTGATAAGAAACATGTCGTAAAGGCCGAAGCGGTGATTCTCTCCACCTCCGCACCGCACGGCATACTTCTCCAGGGCGCGAAGGCCAGGCGTGGTCTTCCGCGTGTCGAGCATGCGCGTCCTGGTACCCTCCAGCTGGGCCACGAAGCGGGCCGTCAACGTGGCGACCCCAGAGAGGCGCCCCAAGAAGTTCAGAGCTGTACGTTCCCCAGTGAGGATGGCCGCCACTGGCCCCTCTATTCGCGCGACCACTGCCCCAGGTGACACCTTGGTGGCATCTCCTTGCATAGGGTGGTACCGCACGCTTGCGTCCACCTCGGCAAATGCCATTGCTGCCACGAATTGGCCTGCAAGGACCCCCTCTGCCTTGGCCACAATTACCGCCTCACCGTGCAGATTGCCGGGCACGCAGCAGGTAGTGGTGATGTCCCCCGAGCCCACATCCTCTGCCAGCGCAGCTCTGATCGCCTCCCGTGCCTGGGCACGCAAGGACGCATCTATGTTATCCCACATCGCACAAGCCCCATTTTCGCAGCCGTTCCAGGATAAGCCCCCGAGTCTTCTCCATTTGCACCGCACTGACGCGTACGACCTCGGTACGATACGTCGCCAAGAGCTCCTCAACAAAAGCGCATTTGGCAGCTTGCACTACGCAAATCACCGGCTTGCCTGAAGCAAGGCAAGCACGCACCGCTTCCTGAAACAGCGGCGCTCCTTGCTCCATGCAGCCTATCTCGTCCATGACGATAAGATCCGCACGACGCGACGCCTCCCGCACCAGAGCTGCGCCAAACACCTCAAATGCCTGGTGGTTGACCACGAAAGGTCCGCCTCGCGCTGCTGTAGAGTGAGGGACCCGCTGCGCAATGGTGGCCTCCTTTCCGGTGCACAGGTCGATCATCCGGTATCCGGCGCGGTGGTCGTGCTCGAACACCGGCTCCGTCACAAAGCCTCCCACCTCGCAGCGCAACTTCTTGATGACTTCTCTCAAAAGAGTGCTCTTTCCGACCCCTTTCTCGCCGGTCAGGAGGAGGACACGCGGTCCGGTCGGCGCTTGGACGACATTGGATGAGTGGGGGGCCATGGATTCAACAAATGCGGGGCAATTGCTCTCCAACCAGCATGTCCAAAATGCGGTGGCCACCCACGGCGGTTTTGAGCAAT
>JAPDPR010000020.1:29985-41046 GCA_034506335.1 candidate division KSB1 bacterium | reverse complement strand
CGCGGTCCGGTCGGCGCTTGGACGACATTGGATGAGTGGGGGGCCATGGATTCAACAAATGCGGGGCAATTGCTCTCCAACCAGCATGTCCAAAATGCGGTGGCCACCCACGGCGGTTTTGAGCAATACCCTGCCCTTACCTTGCGCCGTCACGCTGCCGATAGTTGCGGCCCTGCGCCCGAGTGGATGGCCGTGTAGATAGGCAAGGGTCCTTCCTTCCTCCTCAGCCGGAACCATAATCACCATCTTCCCCTCATTACCGACATAAAGCGGGTCAAAACCCAACAGTTCGCACGCCCCGCGCACTTCATCCGCCACAGGGACTCGCTCCTCATCCACCACGATCTCGACGTTGGACGCCATGGCAATCTCGTTCAGGGTGGTAGCTATTCCCCCACGGGTGGGATCGCGCATCGCATGAACGGCAATCCCCTGTAACAGGAGACCCTCCACAAGGCGGTTGAGTGGCGCCACATCGGATCGGAGAGCGCTCTCGAGGGCGAGGCCTGCCCGGGCCGAAAGCACTGCCATCCCGTGGTCACCAATGGTCCCGGTGACAATCACTACGTCGCCCACTCGTGCGCCGCTGCCTGTCGGGGCATCTTGGAGCAACAAGGTGCCCACACCCGCTGTCGTGATGAATAGCTTGTCCGCCGCTCCGGCGGCCACAACTTTCGTATCGCCTGCAACCACTGAGACACCCGCCTCTCTTGCTGTCGCAGCCATAGAAGCCACCACGCGCCTCAACTCTTCCACCTTCATCCCTTCTTCGATGATGAAGGCAGCGCTGATGACCACCGGGCGCGCCCCTTGAGCGCTGAGGTCGTTAACTGTGCCGGAAATGGCCAGGCGTCCGATGTCGCCGCCAGGGAAAAAGAGGGGCTGGACCACATATGCATCGGTCGTGAAAGCCAGATGACCACCGAGCAGTTGCACCACGGCGCTGTCGTTCATCGCCGCCAACGCGGGGTTATCAAAATAGGGCAGGAAAACCTGCTGAACCAACGCATGGGTCAGCTTGCCTCCGCTACCGTGAGCGAGTTTGATTACTTCATCCATCACTCACCCCCGTCTCCACGCGGCGACCGTACTTGTAGCATGCTGCGCAGGTGCCTTCGGTGGAAACCATACATGCACCAATGGGCGTCTCTGGGGTGCACGCAGTTGCAAAAAGCGGGCACTGCTGCGGCTCGCACAGTCCGCGCAGGACTTCGCCGCACCGGCAGGCAGGATGGACAACGGTCGGCTCCACCGTCACATCCAGGGTTGCGTCCGCATCGTGCGACCGGTACTCAGAGCGGAGTGCCAGTCCGCTTCCGGCGATTACCCCCATGCCTCGCCACTCCGCGTCAGAAGGGACAAATACCTGCTCCATCAAGGCCCTCGCCCTGGGATTCCCTTCTGGCCGAACTACGCGGGAATACTGGATCTCCACTGCCCGCCGACCGTCGCGGACCTGCTGCACCAGCAGGAGGATACTCTGCAACACGTCCAACGGCTCAAAGCCGGCAATCACGCACGCCTTGCGGTACTCTGCGGCCAGGAACTGGTACGGTTCCACGCCGATGATGGCACTTACGTGCCCGGGCAAGATAAAGCCGTCGATCCGCAGCCGCCCGTCTGTGGTGAGGGCGGCAAGAGCGGGAGGCATCACCTTGTGGGCGGAGCTCACGAAGAAATTGGCCAACCCCTCCGACGCTGCCTGCTGGATGGCCGCCGCAACAGCAGGGGCAGTAGTTTCAAACCCAACGCCCAGGAAAACCACTCGGCGTGAGGGGTGCTGGCGCGCCACCTCCAGCGCGTCCAGGGGCGAATACACCACACGGATGTCTGCTCGCCTGCCTCTTTCTAACTCCAGGCTCGAACTGGACCCAGGGACACGCATCATGTCGCCAAAGGTACAGACGATCACCTCGGGAAGTCGTGCATAGGCGATAGCCCGATCCAAGTACTGATTGGCCGTCACGCACACGGGGCACCCTGGTCCGGAAATGAGCACAATGTTCTCGGGCAACAAATGGCGCAGGCCGCTACGGTAGATGGCCATGGTGTGCGTACCACACACTTCCATAAATCGCACCACGGGCAACTCGTGGGCGAGGTCCTCAATGCGCCTCAGCAGCCCCCGGGCCAACCGCGAGTCCCTGAATTCGTCGATGAACTTCATCGACCTCACCCGGCCTGCACGCCGAATTCTTGCAACAGCTGAATGGTTTCCAACGCCTCTGCTTCGTCCAACACCTGGATAGCAAACCCCGCGTGTACAATCACATAGTCTCCCACTTTCACGTTCTCCACCAGCTGCAGACTGATACGTCTGGTAACTCCAGTGATCTCAGCCACTGCCGTATCCCCCTCAATTTCCACCACACGCATTGGTACGCCCAGACACATTTCTCACACCTCAAATGGTTCCTTAGCATCGACAGCTGGTTCATCTCCGTGTACCTGGCTCGCGACAACCGCCTGCCCCAGCGAGATACAGCCATCATTGGGGGGCAGAAGTCGATGCACGAGCACTTCGAAACCCGCAGCGGTGAGCATGCGAGGCAAGACCGTCGACAGGTAAACGTTTTGGAAGCAGCCACCGCTGAGGGCCACCGTCTGCAATCCGGTCTGCTCGCGTAAACGGACGCACACCTTAGCTAGTGCCACGCAGAGCCCTGCGTGGAAGCGCCTGGAAATCAACGGTACTTCGACACCGGCCAGGACGTCTCCCACTACGCCCTTGACTAACCGGCGATAGTCCAGGATGAGGCCGTCGGGTGTATCCCGAACGTCGCAGGCGTAGGCCTCTTCCGCGGCACGTTCCAGGTCAGAGCTCGCCTCTTCCGGCCCCACTAGGTGGTACATAGCCATTTCCCATTCCATCGCGGCCTGTCCCTCGAAGGAGACAATGCGCCTGCCCCCTGCGATAGCTGCGACACCGTCGAAAAGGCGGCCACAACTCGTAGTCAACGGGGCATTTACCCCGGCCTTCATGGCCTCGACAAGGGGGCGGGCAGCTGAACGGTGGTCCAGCAGCACTGGCAGAGGCAGACGCCACATCTCCTCCTCGTACGCGTCCGAGAGATAGGCAAGTGCCATGCGCCACGGCTGGCGGATGGCTTTCTCCGCACCCGGCATCCTGACAGGACGCATATGGCCTTTGCGCACAAAACGCCGCGTGTCGGCCACCAGAAACTCGCCGCCCCACACCGTGCCGTCCGTCCCATAGCCCGTACCGTCCAAAGCCAGACCAATTACCGGTCCCGAGACGCGGTTTTCGGCCAGACAAGCGGCGATATGCGCGTGATGGTGCTGGACGCCCACCAAGCGCGCATTGGCTCTGTCCAAGGCCCATTGCGTGGCCAGATAGCGGGGGTGCAAGTCATAGGCAACCACCTCTGGCTTAACTTGGAGAATTCTCTGCAGGTGGGCAACGCACTCCTCGAAAAACTGCATGGTTTCGGCATTCTCGAGATCGCCGACGTGCTGGCTGAGGAATGCGTGCCGACCGCGCAAGATGCAGATCGTGTTCTTCAGCTCTGCGCCGCACCCCAGCGTGGCTCGGTGCCCCTCTTCCAGAAGAAGCGGCAAGGGAACGTATCCCCGCGACCGGCGAATGGGCGTAGCTCGTCCATCAACGACTCTGAGCACAGAGTCATCGCTCCGCACCAGGATGTCCCGATTGTGCACGAGGAAGTAGTCCGCGATCCCTTGCAACCGTCTCACCGCTTCATCATTATCTTTCGCAATTGGCTCCTCGGACAAATTGCCACTGGTCATAACAAGGGCGAGAAAATTCCCTCTCAGCAGCAGATGATGGAGCGGTGTATACGGAAGCATCACCCCCACGAACGCGTTGCCTGGTGCCACTGCCTCAGCGATGCGGCAGGGTTGCTTTTTTCTCAGCAACACAATGGGCCGTTCACGCGACTGCAGCAACTGTTGCTCCGCCCTGCTCACCATCGCGAATTCCTGCACCGCTGCCAGGTCGGGTGACATCACCGCCAGCGGCTTCTCTTCGCGATGTTTGCGCGCTCGAAGTCTTCGCACGGCCGCATCGTCGGTGGCATCCACCGCCAGATGGAATCCACCAAGCCCCTTGACCGCCACAACCAGCCCTTGGCGCAAAAGCTCCACTGCCATCCCCACGGGATCAGGAGTCTCAAGCGGCGCTCCCCGTTCGTCAAGGAGCCACAAACGCGGCCCACATACCGGACACGCATTCGGTTGTGCATGGAACCGCCGGTCCAGTGGATCGTTGTACTCCCGCTGGCAATCGGGACACATGGCAAAACTGGCCATGGTGGTATTGGGTCGGTCATAAGGGACGTCAGCGGTGATGGTGAACCGGGGCCCGCAATTGGTGCAGTTGATGAAGGGGTAACGGTAACGACGGTCTGTGGGGTCAAAGAGTTCCTGCAGGCAATCGTCACACGTGGCCACATCCGGGGCAATGAGGACCGAACGTTCGATATCCGCCTCGCTGGCGACGATCTGGAATCCGGTGAAGCGCGCCGGCGGAAGATATTCCACGGTGATATCAGTTATCCTGGCAAGAGGCGGCGGAGACTGCCGTATCTCGTGGAGGAAGGCAGATAGACTCCCGTTGTCCCCTTGAGCGTCTACCAGCACGCCGTGCGCGTCATTGCGCACCGTCCCGACAATGCCATGTTCTGTGGCCAGTCGATACAAGAAGGGGCGAAACCCCACACCCTGCACCACACCAGTGATTCTGATCTGCGCACGCTTCACCCACTCACCACCTTCGGGCGTTCCATCGCTCCCGAGTTCTCCAACGATCCATCTCTTGACCATCAACACCTAACACGCCACACGAATGCGGCAAGAAAAGGCAGCTCACCTCGAGTCACGACCCTCTCGCTCCATCAAAACATAGCTTAATGCAAATCGCGATGTTGGTAGGGAGCGCTTAGCTATGCGCCGAAGATCGCCTGCAACGTTTGCATAGCCTCTGCGCCCCGACTCTCCTAACACGGCCCCCTCGGTCTCTGCGATACCACGCCCAACCGCGTGGTCCTGGCCCTCTCGCCGCGCATGCGCTCAGCGCTGGAGCACCTATGCGCCTTTCCTTCGCTGGACGATGGCGCCGAGCGCCACGGACATCAGTTTAGCATCGGCCGAATCGGCGCGCGAAGGGATGAGAACCGGGGCTTTGGCGCCCACGATCACATGCGCCAGACGGAAACCGGCAAAGTACGTCGTGCTTTTGGCCAGCATATTGGCGGCTTCGATTCCCGGACAGACCAGAATGTCGGCGTGTCCGGCCACCTCAGAGGAAATCCCTTTCGTGCGCGCTGCCTCCTCGCTCACCGCGTTATCAAGGGCCAACGGTCCGTCCACCACGCACCCCTTGATCTGCCCACGTTCCCACATCTTGGTGATGATTGCCGCATCCACCGTGGAGGGTAAGGCAGGAACCACAGTCTCCACGGCTGAAAGTAAGGCGACGCACGGCCTGGGTATGCCCAGCGCGTGCGCCACCTCCACTGCATTTAAGATGATCTCGACCTTCTGGTTGATATCCGGCGCAATAGTTACTCCTCCATCTGTGATCATGAGGAGTTTGTTCCCTTTCCTCCGCGGGTCTTCGCACACGAACACGTCGCTCAGAAGCCTGCCAGTACGCAGACCAGCTTCAGCATCCAACACGGCCTTCAGCAAGGTAGCGGTTTTGGTTTTGCCTTTGAGCAACAGGTCCGCCGCTCCTTCGCGCACTGCTTGCACCGCAGCTTTCACGGCCTCAGCTTCGGTCGCGCAGTCACGAATGACCATTTCCGCGGGTAAAGGCACACCCAACCCGTTCCAAGTGGCGCGGATGTCTTCTTCTGGGCCGAAAAGCAGTGCCTCAGCCAACCCGACGCGGTGCGCCTCATGCAGTGCCGAAAGAGCGGCTTCGTCGTCCGCCGCAGCCACTGCCACCCGCACTTTTCCCCCAGATATGGCTTCTGCTAAGAGTTTGTCCAGGGAAGTGATTGCCGGTACTCGCTCGCCCATATCGTCTTTCCCTCATCTAAGCCGCATGCACGCCAACAGCGCCGCGGATCCGTAACACCACGAGAACCAGAAGAAAACAGTAGCCTGCCCACAGGAGCGCTACAAATGGTCCAGAAGAGACCTTTGCCAGAAGCACCGCGCCAAGCACAAGCGCGGGAGGTGTCAGACCGTAAGCCGCCAGTGCAAAGGCGTCGCGCGGGCGCAGTGGTGTTCGCGTGCGCCTGCACAGAAAGAGCACCCAACCCGCGCCAAGCAGACAAACAACCAGTCCGACCAGCGAAAACGCCGCAAGCCCGCTCACCGCAAGAAGTGCGACCATTGCGACCAGCACTTGGTCCTTCAGCGCCCTTGCATTCTTCGGCGTAATCACCACGCCTGGAGTAGCATTCAGAGAATCGAACAGTAAGCGGCGCAGACCCTGGTTGGTCTTGACTTCGAGAAAACGGTTAGTGACCAACACACTCCCAGGTGCCATGCCCTCCGCAGACAGGTATGCACCAGAGGTGTCAACAACCACCTGCCGTCCATCGGCGAGTTGGACCTCGGTGGGAATGGTCCCTACGAACCGTACGTGGTTGCCCGCAAGATGGATTTCCGGGAATCGCTCGTCGTATAAGCTGACCAAGCGGTCTCCAACTGCCGCCACCCGCCGCACGAACGGAGTCAGTGCTGCTGCCAAGACTAGGGCTGCAAGCACGACCACGTGGAGCAAGACAAGCGGGTGCCGGTGTTGCGGTACTTTGGCATAGAAAGAAAGTCCACTTATGCTGCCATAGAAATTGCCAAAAAAACTGCTCTTTTCCACGATCACTCTCTAACACGGTCGCCTGAGTTAATACACCAAAGCTGGCTCTTCCCCCCGCAACACGCGGAGCACCCCTGCGACCATTGCCTCCATTTCGAACTCACCTGGCATAACAGTGACGGGTGCGATGAACTCGACGCGCTGGCGAACCCAGTCCGCCAAGAGAGATGAACGGGCCAGTCCACCCGTGAGCACGATGCCGTCCACCTGTCCGCCGAGCACCGTGGCCATTGCCCCGATCTCCTTGGCAATTTGATAGGCCATCGCCTCGTAGACCTCGCGCGCGGCCTGATCCCCGCTGCCTATGCGCCTTTCCACTTCCTCGGCGGAACTGGTGCCAAGGTATGCGATCAGTCCACCTTTGCCCATCACCAAGCTCCGCATTTCCTTCTCGGAATAGCGACCGGAGAAGCAGAGGGTGATGAACGGCTGCAAGGGCAGGCCTCCAGTGCGCTCTGGGGAAAAAGGGCCATCGCTGGAAGCGTCGTTCACGTCGATGATGCGTCCACCTTTCACCGGTGCAATGGAAATACCTCCGCCCAGGTGTGCCACTACGAAGCTGCTCTCCGCCAGGGGTTTGCCGACTGCAGCGGCGCTCCTTCGTGCTACCTCGTGGATGCTGAGCGCATGCGCCAGCGCTCGTCGCTCGATGAGCGGATGACCCGAGTACCGCGCCAACGGCTCAAATTCGTCCACGGATACAGGGTCGGTCACATAGGCATTGACGCCGGCCTGGCGCGCGAACTCGAACGCCAATGCGCAGCCGAGATTGGACACGTGCTCGCCCTGCAAGTTGGCGCGTGCATCAGCGAGCATCCGCTCGTTGACCAGGTAGGTCCCGCCCTTGACGCTGCGGAATAGTCCACCACGACCTGCCACTGCTGCCAGCGTGCTGAGGTCCACACCATGGCGCCCCACAAACTCTTGGATCGCTGCGCGCCGCAGTTCGAACTGATCCCACACGTGAGGGCACGCCGCAAGCTCCTCCGGTCGATGGGTGAGCACTTCCCTCACCTTGGGCTCTTCGGCAGAAAAAAGCGCGACCTTGGTGCTAGTAGAACCTGGGTTGATGACCAGAATGAGCTGCTGCCCATTGTGGGTTTTGACCATTGTCGACTCTCTAGTCTCGTTCCTCATCCCTAAGACTGCGCTGCGCATTTTGCAGCTTGCCCCCCCTCGTGCCGCAGGTATCCGCTTTGTCACTCGTGCGCAGGCTATGGGCGCTGACGGGCTCCCGACAGCTGTGCCCCGAGCACTATTACCACCCCTGCGAGGCAGAGCATGAACAGGAAGTACAAGGGCATGGCCAGCGAACCGGCACGCGGTGCCACCAGCAGTGCCGCTAGCCCCACCAAGGCAAGGCACGCCATGATGATGACGTTCCGGCGCTCCTTTCTCAGGCGTACGTTTTCTACCGTCAGCCGACGGTGTTCCATGACGTGACGAATTACCTGAGTCAACTTCTCTGGTGGAAACGGCTTCATGAGATAGTCGTAAGCCCCTTCGCGCATGGCTTGCACCGCTGTTTCCACGCTAGCATGGGCGGTAATGATCACCACCGGGAGCCCCTCTTGTGCCTCACGCAACTTCTTTTGCAGGGCGAGGCCATCCATGCCCGGCATCCTGATGTCGAGCACGGCGACATCGTAGGGACGCTCCTTTACCATCGCCAGAGCCTTCATGGCATCTTCCGCCGTATCCACTGCGAACCCTTCATCCTCGAGCCATGCGCGCAGGGAATCGCGCATCACTTGCTCGTCATCCACGACCAGAATCGTTCCCTTCTCCATACAATTGCCTCCGGACCAATGAATCGATCTGCTTCTCCTAGCTCCTGGCAAGCCCTGCGGCGCTAGTGTCTCCTCCTATTTCCCAAAAACCAGGTACGCCGCCAGGAGCAAGACTACGAGCGTCACCAAAGCAGTGATGGCAATGCGGAGAACCTGTTGGCGCTCTTTGCGCAGACGGATGTTCTCCTCCAGAAGGCGCCGGTGTTCCACGACGCGACGGATGACATTGGTGAGCTTTTCCGGGGGGAATGGTTTCATCAGGTAGTCGTAAGCCCCTTCCTTCATCGACTGGATAGCGTTCTCTATCGTAGCATGGGCTGTGATCATGACCACGGGTAGATCCTGGTGTACTTCGTGCAGCTTTTTTAGAAGTGTCACGCCGTCCATGCCCGGCATCTTTATGTCCACCACCGCCACGTCTACTGGGTGTTCCCTTGCGTACTGGACAGCGGCGTGCCCTTCGGCCTCGGTATGGACCTCAAAGCCCTCCTCCTGCAGCCATGCGCTAAGGGACTCGCGCATGATAGCCTCATCGTCGACGATCAGCACACGTGCTTTATCCATCTCTTGGCTCCCGTGCTTGTTATGCACCGACTATGACTTCTGCTCTTGCGTTTCTGCACGGTCAAGCACCACGACCAGGGCAAAGCGGTCGGGGGGAACAGGCCTGATCTCGAACCGCCCGCCGTAGCGCTCGGCCACGATCCGTGCGACGACCAACCCCAACAGTGGCGCTGGCAGACACTGGCCGAGAAAAGGCGGCGTCTGCACTGCTGCCATTACGTGCGGTGGCGGCACCTCACCGGGCACGCTGACGTGGATCTCCACGTTCTCCTTGCTGGTGATCGCTTCTACTTCCACACTGCCACGTCCGCCCAAGGAGCTTGCAGCAAAGTCAATGAGGTTTTGGAAGACCTGCACCAGGCTCCAGAATTCTGCGCGCACCGCTGGCGTATCCGCAGGCACGCGGGTATGCACCGTGAGGTGGGCGTACTGAGGAACGTTGCGCAAAATGGCCCAGGCCTGCTCGGCAGACTCGTTCACGCGCACTGGGTGCGGTTGCGGGCGTCCCTCGGTCACACAGCGGAGCGCGTTTTCGATGGCCCGCAGTGAAGCCCTAGCCTGACTCTGCGCCGCGGCGACGCAATCAACGACCGCACGTCGCAGCTCCGTGTCGGTGCTTAGCTCCTGCAGGCGTGCCTCCGCCTCTTGCAGCGAGTCCACTGCAGCGCGGATCTCGCGCCCACACTGGCTTACAAAGCCCTCAAACGCTTGCCCCAAATTGAGCAGCTGCCGCGAATAGGCCAGCCACGGACGTACCTGCTCCCAGTCAGCATGCAATTGGTCGTAAGCCAGTGCTAAACGGTGGTGCGAAACGATGTGCCGGATCAAGTTGGTCAGTTTTTCCGGCGGAAATGGCTTCATCACATAGTCGTACGCGCCATCGCGCATGCTGCGCACGGCGCTTTCGACTGTCGCGTGCGCGGTCATCATTACCACCGGGAGCCTGTCGTCTAACTCGCGGAGGCGCTTGAGCAGGGTCAATCCGTCCATCCCCGGCATCTTGATATCGATCACCGCCACGTCAGGCTTGGCCTTAGCGAGCAGCCCCAATGCCTCCTCCCCGGATCCGGCGGCGTAGACAACGAACCCCTCGTCCTCCAGCCAGGCGCTTAGGGACTCTCGCACAATGGCCTCGTCATCTACTAAGAGTATGCTCGTATCACCGCTCACTGTGCCGCTACGCCCTCCACCTGAGCCATGTTTTTCGTGGGCATGAACAGTTTGAACGTTGTGCCCTTGCCAACTTCGCTTTCGACGTCGATGCGCCCGCCGTGTTTTGCCACAATGCTTGAAACCACCGACAGTCCCAGTCCTGTTCCTTTCTGGCTGGCTTTGGTCGTGAAAAACGGGTCAAAGATGCGGGGAAGGTTCTCAGCAGGTATGCCCACGCCCGTATCCTGGATCACGATCACCACGTTTTCCCCCTGGTCATGTGCCCGATAGGCTGAGATCCGCAGCTCCCCACCTTCGGGCATGGCTTGCGCCGCGTTGATGACAAGGTTCAAAAGCACCTGCTGCATCTGCTTGGCATCCGCCATAATGGGCGGCAGTCCCTCCTCATAGCGCTCCACGATGGCGATATTCTGCAGTGTAATCTGGTGCCGCACCAGAAAAAGGCTCTTCTTGATGGTCTCCTCCACCGACAACGGGGTGATGGTTGGCTCGCTGGGACGGGCGAATTCCAACAGATTCTTCACAATGTCTGAGCAGCGGATGGTCTCGTGCTCCATGGTCTGCAGGTACTGGCGGAACTTGGCCAAATCCTCCCGCGGCACCTGGTCAGCAGCCAGCTTCTTCTGGATGAGCTTCAAGTAGGTCAACACACCGGCCAGGGGGTTGTTGATCTCGTGGGCCACGCCAGCTGCCAATTCGCCCATCGACGCAAGACGCGCCGAGCGG